>DATADF010000252.1:0-5175 GCA_036258695.1 Actinomycetota bacterium | reverse complement strand
AGCCTTGAACCGCTCCACAAGATCGGGGTCGGCGGCAAGAGAGGGCTGCAGGACCTTGATGGCGACCGTGCGGTCGAGAAGCAGGTCGTGCCCTCGGTAAACGTCACCCATGCCGCCGCCCGCGACGCGCGAGATCAGGCGATAGCGATCGGACAGCGTGTGGCCGACGAGGTCCTGCATCAGGCGCATGCTTAGGTTCCCTCGCTGCGGCGCAGGTGGTACTCGAAGCGGTCCTCGAGCACAGTCAGCTGGCGAAGCGCTTCTTCGGCCCGAGCCAGAGCGTCCATAGCCGTCGACTCAGTTTTTTCGCGGAGGCCGGCGAGCGAGGTGCGGAGCTTCTCGCGCACGCTCTTCAGGTCTTCGAGAGCATCGTCGAGCCGGCGTTCCCAGCGGCTGTCGAGCGACGACAGATCGCTCTCCAGATCCGCGACTCGCTGGGTCAGGTCCTCCACTGCCTCCGATGCGGCCTGGGCCTGCCTGCGGGAGGCCTGGGCTTCTTCGGCCGCGCCCGTACCGCAGGCGGAGGCCGCCACCAGCAGGACTGTGGCGATCGCCTGGAACCGTGCCGAAATGAGGGCGCGCCTGCGCATCAGAGGCATCGTCACACGGGGCTCCTCACGCCCCGCGGCAATCTTCCATACTCCCCCGCCCCTCCAGACACACCAGTAACTCTAGTAACTCTACTAACAATAGAGCACAAGTTGCACAGGCCGATACCGCGCTCGGCTACGTATGGATGGTGGCCACGAGGGGTCGGTGGTCGGAGACGTCGCTGGGGATGCACCGCACCGACTCGAGCAGCAAGTCCGGCCCTACCAACACGTAGTCGATCTGGCGGCCCAACCACCACGGAGGAACGGTGCTCCTGGGGGGCCCGGTCTCGAAACCCGCCCGAACAAGCGGCTGAAGGTGTCGGCGCGTCTGGTTCAGGTCGCCGGCGATCACAGCAGACGGCGTGGCGAGCTGCGCCAGTCGTTCGGTCTGCAGACGTCGATCGGGATCGGCCTTGGCAAGATGGGTTGCGAGCACTCTGATCCCCTCCCACTCCGCCATCACCACGCCGCGCGGCTCACGCAGACGGGCGCGCGGAAGTTCGGTGAACGAGGTATCAATCGACTCGCGCGCGGCGAGGGCGATTCCGTATTCGCCGCCCGATTCAGGAGCCATCGTCGGCCAGAAATGGATGGCCATGTCGGTGAGGCGCTGGAGCTCCTCAACCTGGTCGATGTAGCCGGAGCGCGCGAAACCGCGGTCCACTTCCTGCAGCGCGACGAGGTCGGCTTGCAAACCTCGGATGACCGCGGCCGTTCGAGACAGATCGTTGCGACCGTCGCGGCCTTCACCGTGATGGATGTTGAAGGTGGCAATAGTGAGCTGCACGTGCACACCCTAGACAGACCGCTATGGGACGATGCGCCGATGGACGACACGCAATCGGGGTCTACGCAGGTCGCGGAATCGGAAGAGACCTTCTGCTACGCGCATCCGAAGACCGCGACGAAACTGCGTTGTAGCCGCTGCGATCGCCCGATCTGCGGGCGCTGCGCGATCCCCGCGTCGGTAGGTCAGCACTGCCCTGAGTGCGTAGCGGAAGCTCGCCGCACGACGCGGCGCGTTAAGTCGGTCGCCCGCGCGACGGCACCCGTTGTTCTCGGTCTGATCGCGATCAACGTCGTGGTCTTCCTCGGCCAGATGACGATGCCAGACCTGACAAACCGTTTCGCTGCCTTCGTGGCTGCCATCGACGGCGGGGAGTGGTGGCGGTTGCTGACCGCGATGTTTCTCCACGGAGGCGTCATTCACATTGCCTTCAACATGTATGTGCTCTATGGCTACGGCCCCCACGTGGAGCAAACGTTTGGAAGCGTTCGCTTCCTGATCCTGTATTTGATCTGCGGGTTCGGTGGATCAGCACTCTCGTACGCGTTCAATGATTGTTTGAGCCGCAGCGTCGGGGCTTCCGGTGCACTGTTTGGAGTGGTCGGGCTCCTGCTCGTCTACTTCTACAAGCGGAGCGGCTCCCGTTTCAATGCCGAGGCGATGAGAACGCTGCTCATCTTTGTTGCACTCAACCTGGTATTGGGGTTCGTAGTTCCACGCATCGACAATTTGGCGCACATCGGAGGTCTCCTCACGGGAGTCGCCCTCGGTGTTGGCTTCGATCGTGGCGGATCCATGAAGCGCTCGGCCGCTCTCATCCAATTCGTAACAGCAGTCGTCGTCGCCGGAGTGGCGCTTGCGCTAGTGCTCTACCGCACGGCAAATCTGGACTGCAGCTTCCTGTTCCAGTTCGGCTAAGCCGAGCGACGCCTCGTCTCTTGAGAGGCCTTATCAGTCTGCGATCTCGACGATTCCGTTCTTGATCACGGCAACGCCGTCTGGGTTGTAGGTCTCGAATCCGTAGGTCTTGACCCCCGCGACGTCGGATGCACCCTCTTCCCAGAACTTCGTGGTGAGTTCCTGGCCTGGAAGCACTGGCTTGGACAGCCGCACGCCGACGCGCTTGATACGCGTGGGATCGCCGCCGGCCAGGCCGTTCACCGCCCCCTTCGTGGCGATGGCCATCGTGCACATGCCGTGCAGGATGATCCCCGGCAGCCCGGCCATCTGCGCCGTGTTGGCATCGAGATGGATCGGGTTGTGGTCTCCGGATGCCTCCGCGTAGCGGTACGTCTGGTCCTCGTCGACCTTGGTCGTGTCCTCATGCACGACCGTGCGCGGCTCCTGATCTTGTGTGGTCGCTCCGGGCGGACGCCCCGAACCCGAACCACTCCCCCGGATGTACATCGTGCCCCGTACTTCCGCCAGCACGTCTCCGTCCTGGTTCTTCTCCGTGGCCTTCAAAGTGAACGTCTCGCCCGTCTCCTTCTGATCGATCGACTCGAGAACCGTCTCGACGGTGAGGACGTCGCCGGGCCTGATTGGTTGGTGGAGGACGTGCTCCTCAGCGCCGTGCACCAAGCGAAGGAGGTCGGCCCCCAGATCGGGATCCATCGCCGCCGACATGAAGGAGTTGAACGCAGCGACGACAGGAAACACCGGAGGAGCCACGACATCGTCGCCCGAGAGGTACCGCTCGTTCTCGTCGTTGGTCGCGCGCGCGTATTTCTCGATCGCGTCGGCAGTCACCTCGTAGGTGCTGGTGCCGTAGTGCTTGTCGATCAGGTCTGTGTTGAGCGGCACTATCCCCTCCCTGGTCCCTCGTAATCGGGCACGACTGCGTCGGCCTCTCCGACTATCGCCGTCTCCTCTTCCGGTAGGTCGAGCTCCGGAGGCCCCGCTCCCCGGCGGCGCGCCTCGACGGTGGCCTTCACGACGCCATCCTCGATAGCAATGACCTTTCCGCTACAGACGATCTCGTCCCCCGGCCACACGCGCGTCGTAAAGCGAACTTTGAAACGGCGCAAATGCTGCGGGCCACCGAACCAGTCGGCCACAGCATGCGCGAGGTACCCCGCAGGGAGCATGCCCATGGCAAAGACGGTGGGCGCACCGGTTGCGCGCGCGTAGCCCTCGTCTATGTGGATGGGATTGAAGTCACCCGAGGCTCCCGCGTAGCGAACGATGTCGGCGCGCTCGATGGGGCCGAACACGACCTCTCCGAAATCCATGCCCGGTGTGATGGCATCCATCGAAATCCTGTGCGGCGCGCTCATTTGCCTGGGTCCTTCGCGGTCTCCAGCAGCGTGTAATAGGCGGTAACGACGTCCTCGCCCTGCGCGTCCACGAAGCGAGTTTCGTATGTCACGAAGCGCATCTCGCCGCCGCGCTTGCCCTCCTTCACGAAGTCCCGGGCGATGCGCATAGTTCCTTTGAGCACCTCGCCGGCAACCGGCAGGCGGTTGTAGACGAACTCCTGCTCGCCGTGGAGCACGCGCCCGTAATCGAGGTTGGCGCCGAGCCGTTCCTCTCTCTCCTCGCGTGGCACCTGCCAGATCTGGGTCACAGTGAACGTGGGAGGAGCGACGACGTCCGGCAACCCGTGAAGCCGAGCCGCTTCGGGGTCGAAGAAAACGGAGTTGTCCTCACCGACCGCCAGCGCGAACTCACGCACCTTGCCTCGCTCGACCGGCAGATCGAAGACGATCTCCTTGTCAGCCAAGCTGGACCTCGCCCCCTGCTGCCTTCATGAGCATCGGCATCATGCCCTCGGGCTGAGCGCCGTTCGGGAAAACTTCCTTCAACTTGGCGGCCAGCTCGTCGGCGTCCCACTTGTCGTCACGTGTGATGAGCTCCCCCACGTCCCATGGGCGCAGCACATTGATCGTGCCGCCGTAGATAAAGAAGCACTGGCCCGTGATGCCCTGAGCCTCGTCGGTGGCCAGTGCGACCACTACCGGCGAGATATTGGCGGGATCCAAGGCATCGAAGCCATCCTCGGGCTTGGGCATGGCGCCGAAGGTCTGTTCCGTCATGCGAGTGCGGGCGTTCGGGGCGAGGCAGTTGACCGTCACTCCATAACGTCCCAGCTCCTGTGCGGCGATCATCGTGAATGCCGCGATCCCCGCCTTGGCGGCGCCATAGTTCGCCTGCCCGACGTTGCCGAATACACCCGATGGGCTCGACGTATTGATCACGCGGCCGTTGATCTGATTGCCGGCCTTTGACTGCTCACGCCAGTAAGCGGCGGCGTGTCGGGTCGGCGCGAAGTGCCCTTTCAGATGGACGGCGATCACTGCGTCCCACTCCTCCTCCGACATGTTCACGAGCATTCGGTCCCGCAGGATCCCGGCGTTGTTGACCAGGATGTCGAGGCGTCCGAACTCGCCGATCGCTTGTTTGACGAGGTTCTCGGCCCCCTGGAAATCGGCAACGTTGTCGTAATTAGCGGTTGCCTCGCCGCCGGCGGCTTTGATCTCGTCGGCTACGGATTGAGCCGGCGTAGTGTCCGACCCCTCACCGGCCGCCGACCCCCCGAGGTCGTTGACGACGACCTTGGCGCCGGCCTCCGCGAGCGCTAGGGCGTGCTCTCGGCCGATCCCCCGGCCCGAGCCGGTCACGATCGCAACCTTTCCGTCCAGAGATGGCATTCAGGTCCTCCTCGGAGAAATGAGTGCCTAATCTATTCGGCCGGGCCGCACGGACCCTAGACAGTCGCTAGCAGTCGGGCATCGGCAGGCGGGTCCCGGGGTCGAGTCTGGCCTCGAGCACCACCGTCCCCCAAACTTGACCTCG
>DATADF010000251.1:0-3365 GCA_036258695.1 Actinomycetota bacterium | reverse complement strand
GACATTTCTTCGAAAGCCCCAAGTCGGTCATCGCCCGCGACAAATGTCGGGATCGCGTGTTTTTGGGTTACGCACATCTCCCGATGTGTCTTGGGTCGATCTCGCCCGATATCCCAACGAGAAGGGCCAATCGTCGAGCCGAGCGCAAAGGAATAGGGCAGTGAGCAAGACCTTGATACGGCGAATCGCACTACTGGCCACGATGATGGCCGCTCTCGCCGGATTCGCTCCGTTCAGCAGCGCATCCGCACAGATCCCACCCCTCGACGACCCAACCGAGGAGGTCCGCGCCATCCTGGCTCCGGGAGCAAGTCCCGCCGGATCCGCGCTCATCGTCACAAGCAACCTGCAGGAGGCGTTCGGTGAATCCGATGTCAGCAACCACGACGACATGCGCGTCTACGTGCGTCGTTTGTTAGACCAAGCGCCGCACGCGCCCGACGTCCTCCTCCTGCAAGAGGTGCGCGGCTCAAGCGTGCGCTTCGTGACCAAGCACCTGAGCGAGAAGGCCGGGGCTCCCTATGCGATCGTCGTCCAGCCCGGCGCCGGGTGGACCGACACCGACAGCCACGTGATCGACACGGAGACTTCCATAGTCATCAACACCAAGACGATCGCGGTGGAGCACGATGGGGGTTTCGTTGCCACCCGGTACAAGACGTCCGACGGCGCTGACGGAGTTAAGCCGAAGATCAAGAACCACGCGTTTGCGTTGCTGTCCGAGAAGGCCAGCGGGTTCACGTTCGGAGTGGCGAGCGTCCATCTGATTCAGAACAAATACCTACGGTCATGGGAGGTAGCAAACAGCTACCGTAGACAGTGGAGCCGCAAGATCGCGGATTACCTCGCCGCGAAGTATCCAGCGGGGTCCGAGTCCGAGGCCTTCGTAATCGGGGGCGATTTCAACAGCGCTCGTTGCTCGATGGAAACGGGCATATGCCCAATGCCGTTCTGGAGGACCTTGGTGGGCGGGTTCAACTACCGTGACGCGAATTACGAACTCGCGAAGGCCCACGGCGTCGATTTCATCTTTGCGACGGGCGGTCTGGTCGCGGCCGGGAGCGACGAGAGCTACTCCCCCAAGAACGAGTTCTATTCCGATCACAAGTTCCGCTGGGCCGTGATCAAGGACTAGCGATGACCGGAGAGCAAACGTCTAAAGTCGCCGCACCGGCCATCGTTCGAGAAGGAGTGGCGATATGGGAGCGATCTTTGCAGCGGCTCTGCCTGTTCTGCCCGGACAGTCTGAACGGGTGCGTAACTTCGGCCAGGAGCTACAGGCAGTGCGTGACGAGTACGACGAGCTCAACCGGAAAGCAACGCTCTCACGACACATCCTCTTCTTGCAGCCGGGCCCGCCGGACATGGCGATCCACGTGATGGAAGGCGAGGATCTGACGAAGATCGGTCGCGAGTTTACCGATTCGGCACACGATCAGTGGTGGCTCGATTTCCTGCGCGACGTGCACGGCGTCGACCTGCGCGGGGGCCCAGCCCCGCAACCGTCGCAACTGGTGTTCGACTCTTCCTCGGGGTAATGCCGTCGCTCTGAGTAGTGCGGCGCGTTAACGGGTAGTAGCCCAGACGACATGGGCATTGAACTGACCGACACTGCCGCGCACATCCTGGCGACCCATCTGAGCGAGTCTCTGCTTCCATCCGGGTCCGGCCTCCGGATCTGGGCGAACCACATAGAGGGCGATGGGCGCGTACAGCTGCGCTGGGGGTTTGTCGAGGGACCCACCCCAGCAGACGAAGTTATCGAAGAGCACGCTGCGAGGATCTTCGTCGACCGAGAGGTGGTGCCGCTCCTGGCGGGGAAGACCATCGCTCTCCATCGCGATGACGAACGGCTCGGTCTCGTCCTCATCGACGCTTGGACCGACGACAGCGACCTGCCCTTCTAACCACCACGATGATCAGGCTGAAAGACCTCGCACTAGCCGCACGGCTCCTCGCGGCGGTCGTCATCCTTCCGCTATTGCTTCTCGGGGGCGCTTTCATCCCGCATGCACCCGTCGCGCTGCCGATCGCCACGGGGCTCTTCTGGTTGTGGATCGAGATACGGGAGTGGACCGACGGCGCGGACAACGAACGCGCCGGCATCGACATCCTCGAGGCCGGAGTGACCCGCGAGCCGTAAGAAGTAGGTCTGTTTAGTTCGATCCCAGCTTGATCGAAGCCAGCATTGCCTCGAAGTCATGGACGTCGTCCATGCAGGCCGACCGAACACAGCGGAACTCCGCGAACAGGGCGTCGTTGCTCCCCGGTCTCTGCACTACGACAAGCGTTGAAAACAATGGTTGCTGGGGATCCAAGCCGGCGGCCATGTAACCCATCTCGAAGCCTTCAGCGGAGATTGGTGCGAAATCCACGTCCGTAGCCATGATCTCCGTCTGATCCATGCCTTCCGTAAGGCCCGTTTGGTTGATCGCCTCGACCAGAGCTATGAGCGTGGCCCGAGCGCGTGTCTTCTGCGCGGGTTCGTGCGTGAACATCGCGAACGAGCCCCGTGCCGATCCCAATGCAAGATCGACTCCGGGTCCGAACACCTGATGCGCCTCGTCCGATGACTCCCACGTACTGGGATGAGAAACCTCAAAGGAATTTCCGGAAGACGCGAAGACCACCGGCCCACCGAGCAGAGTCACAGCAGCGACGACCACGATCACAAAGTTCCATGCGGCGTGGGCTCCCATCGTGAACCACAGTGTCTTCTTGCGTCGCAAGAATCCCAATCCGAAGCCCATGAGAAGGATGGCGGGGATCAGTAGTGCCCCATGAGCCAGCGTGAAAAGCAGAGCCGTGACTGGGATCGCCAGCCACGCACTCCGACGCCGTAGCTTTTCGTACAGCAGACCACGGAAGTAGATCTCCTCGATGATCGGGGCTCCCAGCACGACCACAATCCCGACCAAGATCACACCGGCCCCCGACGCGCCTCCGACAAGGAGCTTTACCAACGGGTCGAGGCCCAGTCGCCCATGGTTCAAGAGCAACCCGATAGGGATGAATGCTCCGAGAAGGAGTACTCCGAAGCCGGCTCCGGTCAGTAGCTCGCGCGCATCAAAGGGACCGAGGCCAAGGGTCGTCCAGTTGCCTCCTTGATAAGTCCGCACCAACTGGTGAAGGACCAGCGCCCCCAATAGATATCCGACGATCGTGATGAGCATCGACCGGTCGATGATGCTGCTCAGACTCGTGGTGAAAGGAAGGACCTCTTGGATCATCTCCGGTAGTCCCCAGGCCGCAAATCCGAAAGCCCACAGATGCTTCCATCTCCATACAACCGGGCCCCGATCGGAAGTCGGTGCGCTTATGACCTCGCTCGGAACCGCGGCCGGCAGTGGTTGGGGCGCCGCGAG
>DATADF010000250.1:0-1994 GCA_036258695.1 Actinomycetota bacterium | reverse complement strand
TGGGCGAAGCCACACAGCGTGAAGCCGATCGGCTGGCGGCCGAGTCCGGGGCGGCCATCGTGATCATGCATTCGCGTGGGACTCCGGCGACGATGCGATCGCTGACCGATTACGGCGATGTTGTCGCAGACGTCTGCGGTTTTCTGAAGCAGCGCGCCGCCGAATTGGAGAGCGAGGGCGTCGGTCCAGAGTCCGTCGTCTTAGATCCGGGCATCGGGTTCGCCAAATCACCCGATCAGAATCTCCAAATCCTGCGCCGCCTCGACGAGCTGGTTGATTTGGGTCGCCCCGTCCTTGTGGGGACCTCTCGCAAGTCCTTCATAGGCCACATCCTGGATCTACCCGAGAACGAAAGGCTCGAGGGGACCCTCGCGAGCGTGTGTTGGGCCGTTGCAAAGGGGGCGCACATCGTGCGGGTACACGATGTGAGAGAGACGCACCGTGCCGTCGCCTTGACCGACGCGATCGCGTCAGCGGGCGGACATGGCTGACCGAGATCGCGTCCTGATCCGCGATCTACGGGCCAAGGCGCGTATCGGCGTGACCGAGGAAGAGCGACTTGAGCCGCGCGAACTCGTGGTGGATGTTGACATAGACACGGACTTCGACACCGCGGCTCGAACCGATGATCTTGGCCAGACGGTTGACTATGCAGCAGTGGCGCGCGCTGTTTCCGAGGTTGTCTCGGCCGGCGAGACAAAGTTGCTGGAACACCTAGCCCACGAAGTCGCCGAACGTCTGCTGGGTTTTGCAGGCGTCACCGGCGTGCGCGTGGAAATAAGGAAAGAACGACCTCCTATGACGGAAGATGTAGGAGCCGCAGGAGTGGTTATCGAAAGGCGGCTGGGGGAGTAACTGTGACGATTGCCTATGTGGGGATCGGGTCCAACGTCGGTGAGCGAGGCGCCTTCTGCCGCGCTGCAGTTCAAGCACTGCGCGAGGTGTCGGGAATCGACATCACCGGGGTGTCCAGTCTCTACGAGACGTCGCCGCTCGGCGGCCCGCCCCAGCGTTCATTTATCAACATGGTCGTTCGCCTCGAGACCGATTTGGATCCCCGGGGCCTGCTCGAGTCCTGCCAGACGATCGAACGCCGCCTTGGCCGGGAGCCGAGCGACATCCGATGGGGGCCGCGGGTCGTGGATCTGGACATCTTGCTCTTCGGCGAAGAGAAGCTGAACGAGCCCGATCTCGAGATCCCACACCCCCGGATCACCCAGCGACGCTTCGTCCTGGTTCCCCTTTTGGAGATCGACCCTCAGGCGGCCGACCCCTGGGGCGCGCTCTACGCCGACTACCTCGATGAAGCCGAAGGAAAGGTTGAACTGCTGGAGGCGTTCTAGATCCCCTATTTCCAACGGCGGTCCGGCTCTCTATTGTTCTCGTTCGAAACAAAAACCACTTTTCATCGTTGAGGGATGGGGGAGCCCCTGTGAGAAAGACGTCTCTTTTCGGCATCGGATTTCTACTAGCCGGCGCTCTGAGTTCAGTGCCGGTAGGAGCCCGGGCCCCGCGCCTGGAGATGGTCCGCGCCGCGAACAGCTCCGTACCGACATTCGTCACGGGGATTCAAGACGTCGTGCGGGCCGGCGGGCCAGAGCGCGCGGCTCGCAGCTTTCTCGCGAGTCATCCTGGGCTTTTCCGGCTCGATGGGTCCGAGTTGCGACACTTGAATACGGAATCGCGCGGTCGGTCGACGACGGTCCGGTTTGCCCAATTCCACCGTGGCGTCCCTGTATGGGCCGCGCAGTATCTCGTCCATCTGGCGGACGCGGGTGACGGCCACAGGGTCGTGTCTGCCAATGGACATGTGTTTTCGGATTTGCAGGTCGACGTGACGCCCGAGATCGATGCACAAGCGGCGCGCCTCATGGGGAAGTTGCGCGTCAGGCCGGTCGTGCCACAGCGTGTTGAGGCGCACGGTCTCGAGATCCTGCCGTTCGGCCGCGGAGCGCTCACCTATCACTTCACGATATGGGGGACCCGATTCGGCG
>DATADF010000249.1:0-4656 GCA_036258695.1 Actinomycetota bacterium | reverse complement strand
GTCATCGCGGACCAGGATGTCGGTCACGCCATGTGCATAAGGAAAACGGCCGGTTCCCAACGTTGCATGTACCGGCGGCGTTACGGACGGAGATGACCCGACGGTCGCGTTGGTGAACGAGACACCCTCGCGCGCGAAGCGAGCGAGATTCGGCCACGCGTCCGGCCATTGTTCGAGGACATTCCAGCCCCCGCCATCCCAGACGACTGTGACGATGAGCCGCGGCCGCGGCCCCCGCAGCAACTTCGCGTTCAACTTGACCACCTCATCGAGGGCCACTCCGTCATCGCTTCGGATAACTCCCCTCAGCAGGCGGCCCATTGTCGGGGCGACGTCTGCGAGGGTCACGGCTCGGTCGATGTCACCCCGCGCTTCGATGACCCCCGGCCCATACCAAACCAGGGGTACGTGCTGCAGGTAAGGCCAGGGGCCGGCGTGCGTCCAACCGCCCTCACCGGAAGCGAGATACGCGGGAGTGCGCGGCAGGAGCGAGATCTCTCCGGAACGCGTTGGCGAGTAGCCATTTTTTATGCGGTCGAGCCACTCGGCGGGCAGACCACAGGCTTGAGCACGAAACGACGGGGTCGGCTGACCGAGCTGGTAGTAGTAGGCGATGACTCCACCAAAGACCAAGACCACGAGCGCGATGGTCAAGCGCCGCGTCGTGATCCAGCTCACGCGCGCTCCTCGGCCGTGGTCGACAGAGGCACGAGCAGAGAAGCCCGCCGGAACCACAGGCCGATCAGCACGAGGCCGGCAAGAAATATGCCGCCGCTGGCGACGAGCAGGGTGCCTTGGGCCGCCGGGCTCCACCACACCTTCATGGCTCCGGCGGCGCCCACCCAGGCGAGGTTGTAGGCGATGTCATACAGAGAGAAGGCCCGCCCACGAAAGTCATCCCCAAGCGCGCGCTGGACGAGCGTGTCGAGCGAGATCTTCCCGAGGAAAAACCCAAACCCAAGGACGAACGTGAGTCCGGCAATCGCCGACCGTGCCGAGATCCCCCCGAGTGCCGCAACCGCAATGCCGGCCAGACTCGAAGCGGCAAGAACCAGTGCAGCCGGAGTACGGAAACGCTGGTACAGCGAGCGCGCGCTCACGAAACCCAAAGTCGCGCCCACCGCTCCGGCACCGCCGGTCACAAGAACCGTCTGCAGCTCGTCGCCGGCCAAGAGATCGCGCGCGATGAATCCAATCGCCAAGAGCGCGAAGCTCCACTGACATCGGAGCCAGAAGTAAGTCGTGATTGCAGCGCCTGCCGCCGGTGTTGAGCGAACCTCGCGTAGTCCCTCGGTGATCCCTCGGATCACGTTCGCCAAGGATTCGGCTAAACCCACCTTGCGGCGCAACTCGCCGATCCGCCCAAGCAAGGTCGCCGACAACCAGCCCGCCCCGTAAACGACGGCGCCGCCGATCACGATGATCTCGACGTTCACCAGCCCCGCCAACAAGAACGCGGCCCCAGCTCCACCCAGCTGACAGAGCGCGCCGCCGAGTTGAGAGATGGCATTCGCCGATACGAGCTCGGATTCTCCGACCGTGACGGGGAGGGCTGCGGCCTTGGTGGCAAGAACGAGGCGCGTGCACGCGAGCGTCAAGAGAAAGGCGCCGAACAGCGCATCGCCGATGGCCGCGATCCCGATGACGCCGACCGCCCCGATGATCACTGCCCGCAGCGCATTCACCGAAATCAACAGCCGACGTCGATCCCAACGGTCGATCAGTACACCCAAAAATGGGCTCAATAAGGTGTAAGGAATGAAGAGATACAACGCGATCCTGAGTACCTCGTCCGGTGAGCGAGCACCCTCGAGGTCGAAGCCTCGCTGACCGCCGAACACGATCAGCTTGGCGATCGCGATCTGCACGATTCCGTCACCCATCTGAGACGCGTACTGGGTCAGCATCAGCAACGCGAAATCGCGAGCTCTCAGTAGCGAAGATGTGGATCTGATCAGCTGCATCCGATTACCGTATCGGCTGTAGCCTGCAATCCGGGGTTACTCCATCACCTCGTCAGGAATCGTCTACTAGAAGGATCAGATCTGTGAGTGCACCGCGCGGTCTCATTGCGAAGATTTCTGTGTTGGCGCTTGCACTCATCGTGCTCGCAACCGTCGCGAGCGTGGCACTGGCCGTCCGGGAGAACTCAGTGGAACCAATTCGGGCGCCGGCGGGTGCTCCCACCGAAGACGCGATGGCGGATGAGATTGGGCGCTGCGTAATGGGTCGTCTATGGGCGGGTTACGTGCCACGCCGATCGGGCGACGTTTTGCTCGTTCCCAAGCCGTTCAATTTTTTGATGGGCGCGTGGGACTTGAGACGACTAGGTAGCGCCGATCCCGACACTCGCTCGACGCACCCCAACCCATGGAAGTACTTGGCGCACATCCCGATCCATCTCTACGGGCCGGGATATATCCACGCAGGCAAAGTCGCACATCGAGCGACGACGGTTGGCGATATCGCGCCAACGTACGCGCGCCTGCTACGAGCGCCGCTTGGTGATCGCTGGGCCGGCACTCCGCTGCACGAAGCGCTCTTGCCGGCGGATCGACGGTCCGCTCCCCCTCGGTTGATCATGACTATCGTCTACGACGGCGGTGGATGGAACGTCCTGCGTCGCTGGCCGGACGCGTGGCCGTTCCAGAAACACCTTCAAGAGGCGGGGACTTTGTACGACCGCGCCACGATCGGTTCGGCCCCTTCGATCACCGGAGCGATCCACGCCAATGTAGGCACCGGCCTGTGGCCGGGGGATCACGCGCTTCCGGGCAATCAACTGCGACTGCCCGACGGCGCGATCGTCGACGCATTCCTGCAGAATTCCGATCCCCGGTACATGCAAGCTCCCACCGTCGGCGAGCTGTTCGACGAGCACGAGCAGAACGAGCCCGCGGTCGGCATGATCGCCTACGAGGGCTGGCACCTCGGCATGATCGGGCGCGGCGCCCATCGTCGCGGGGGGGACCGCGACTTCGCCGCGATCTGGGAGGCCGACGAGCGCCGGTGGTGGATCAACGAGAAGTACTACGAGCTGCCGGGCGTGCTTCGGCTCGAGGATCCCGAGAAGCTGGACCGCTATCTGCAACAGATGGATCCCCAAGATGGAGCGGACGATGGGCTGTGGTTCGGCCAGCCGATCACGGAGAACGAAATCGACCGCGTGGATCTCGACGACGGCGTCAAGGATGGGCTGCTCTTCGGTAGAGAGATCGAGCCGCTCACTGCTCCCCGGATCGAGCCCGGTACTCCGGCGTTCGCGCGCTATACGGGCGACGCCATAGTGAAAACGATCCGATCCCAAGAATTGGGCACGGACCCGACACCCGACCTGTTCTACGTCAACCTGAAACCGACAGACTTCGGCGGTCACATCTGGAACATGGAGCACCCGCAGCAAGCCGAGATCCTGCGCGAGCAAGATCGACAATTGCAGCGCATCGTTCGTTTGCTCGATCGGCAAGTGGGCCGCGACAACTATGTCGTGTTGATAACCGCCGACCACGGGCAGCAGCCCCTCCCCGAGGTGTCGGGCGGATGGCGTGTCAACACTCGGGAGCTGGTGCGCGACCTCGAGAACCGATTCGATCAGGTGGCCAACGGCAGAGACCTGGTGGCCAAGATCACCACGACGGACATCTACTTCAACGAGGAGGAGATGGCCGCAAACCGCGTCGATCCCGAGGCGGTCGCTCGCTGGCTCTCCCTCTATACGATCGCCGACAGCATTCCGCCGCGCAGTCCCGGTACGGATCGCGTGCCGCGCGCGCGGCTCGACGACCGAATCTTTGCCGGAGTGTTCACGGCTTCATTCATGCAGTCGCTGTCCCCTGCACATATCGAGTCCTTGGGTCGCAGTGAATACGCGCAAGGACGGCTCTGTCCGCCCGGCGTGCCGCGCGTTTTCCGGCGTTAGGAGTTGAGCTCGTAGACCGAGACGTGAGACTGGCTGGCCGCCGTAAAGGGATCACGCGACCAGCCCGACCATCGATCGCGTAGGCGCATGCCTGCGAGCTCGGCCATCAGGTCCATCTCGGCCGGCCACGCGTAGCGGAGCTTGACCGGATACATCTTGAGCTCCCCGTTGGCTATCACGATGTGCTGAGCATCGATGATCTGAGCGGGGGCGTCGTGCTTGTTCACATCTATAACGACGCGATCGAGTTCGATCTCGTTCACCTGCACCCGCTGACCGCGATCGAATCGGGCGAGGTCCGGCACGAAGGCTTCCACTACAAAAACCCCCTCCGGCGTCAGGTGCTCGGCCACGTTTCGGAAGCAACGAACCTGGTCTCTTTGATCCGTCAGAGCGAACAGGGTGTTGAAGACCAGGAAAATCAAGGAGTATCGACCGTCGACATCAACATCGGCGAAATCGCCGAAAGTCACCTCGACGCGGTCGCCCCCCGGCTTGTCCCGCAGCCTCTCGACCATCCTGCGTGAGGCATCGATCCCGTGCACGTCTATGCCCCGCTCGCTGAGAGGCAGCGCGATCCGTCCGGTACCTACAGCGAGTTCGAGAGCCGGCCCGCCCTGCGCCAGCTCGGCCAGGAACTGCACAGTGGCATCGACATTGAGCAGCGGCGCGTGCAGGTCCTCATAGACGTCCGCGATGCGCTCGCCGTAGGTCTCCGGCGCCCACTTCTCCATCGC
>DATADF010000248.1:0-2624 GCA_036258695.1 Actinomycetota bacterium | reverse complement strand
GACCTCGACAAACAGGGCGCAGGCGACCAAGGCATGATGTACGGCTACGCCTGCAAAGAGAACGAAGATTTGATGCCCATGCCGATCTGGCTGGCGCACCGCTTCGCTCAGCGATTGTCGGAGGTTCGCAAAGCCGGAGTTCTCCCTTACCTGCGGCCGGACGGGAAAGTCCAGGTGACCGTCGGTTACGCAAACGGCAAGGCTCAGACCCTGGATACGATCGTCATCTCCGCACAGCACCAACCGAACGTCGACATTGAGACGTTGCTGAAACCCGATTTGCTCCAGCACGTGATCGATCCGCTTCTGCCGGGCGATCTGGACTCGTCGAATCTTCGAGTTCTAGTAAACCCAACCGGAATCTTCGAGATCGGCGGGCCACGTGCCGACACCGGGCTGACCGGACGGAAGATCATCATCGACAGCTACGGCGGGATTGCACGCCACGGGGGTGGTGCTTTCTCTGGAAAGGACCCGACGAAGGTCGACCGCTCCGCGGCCTACGCGGCGCGCTACGTGGCCAAGAATGTGGTCGCCGCGGGCCTGGCCGAGCGCTTCGAGGTCCATGTGGCGTACGCCATCGGCGTTGCGAGCCCGATCTCGATCGGTATCGACACCTTCGGGACCGAGACAGTTGCCCCGGAGAAGATCCAACATGCGATCAATGAATGCTTCGACCTGCGACCCGCGGCGATCATCCGAGACCTGAACTTGCGCCGCCCGATCTACCGGGCGACGGCCGCCTACGGTCACTTCGGACGGTCGGACAAGGACTTCACCTGGGAGAGAACCGACCGCGCGGACGAACTGCGCCGCCTCGCCGGCTGAAGGACAGCGCGCCGGCCGTTCCGCCGGCTGACGCAGACCGGATCGTCTCCGTAATCCCACTCGTGCCTGCGTGGCGCCTCGATCGCGCGTTCGCGTACCGCATACCTCCGGAACTCGACGAGGACGTCAAGCCCGGTGTGCTGGTCGCGGTCCCTCTTGGGGGCCGCAACGTGCGAGGCATCGTCATCTCTGAGAAACCTGAAGCCACTCAGGCCGACCTGCAAGCGATCAAGAGGGTCGTCATCCCCGAACCGCTCACTCCGCCTCCCCTCGACGGCTTGTACGAATGGATGGCGCGTCGTTATGCAGTCCCGCGTCCCACCGCCCTGAGCCGCGTGGTCCCGGCGCGCGTGCGGATCGCGCGGCCCAAGCCCGTGGCGCTTCGGCCGGGCCCCGCCCCCGATCGTCTGACGGCCTATTCGGGCGCGCGGGAACTATGGGATGCGATCAGGGAGGGACGGTCGGGGGAGTGGCTACTGCAGACGGCGCCCGGAGAGAACCGTGGCGCTCTGATTGCCGAGCTGGTGGCGGCGGCAGAGGGATCGAGCGCCGCCGCGTTGGTGACGGTTCCGGAAGTCGCGCATGGGTCACGAGTGATCGACGAACTGGTGAATGTCTTCGGCGACATCGCCCGCGTCGACTCGGCAATCGAAGATGCGGACAGGGCACGGGGGTGGCTTCGTCTCGCGGCCGGGCACCCTCTCGGAATCGGTGGTCGCGCCACCGTGCTCGCGCCGGCTCCCGCGGTCCGGTTGATAGTCCTGGATGACGAGCAACATCGCAGCTACAAAGAGGACCGGAGCCCCCGCTACGACGCACGACGTGTAGCGCGTGAGCGCGCACGTCTTCAGGGCGCGGTCTGCGTGTTCGTCAGTTCGAGCCCGTCGGTCGAGATCGGAGCTGCAGCCGCCGCGGGCGACATCGGCTGGGCCCGACCAACTCGAGAACGGGAGCGCGCCGCGCGTCCGCTGGTCGAGGTTGTAGAGCCGCCGACCGACCGAGTGGTTTCCCGTTCCCTGCACGACCGAATCAGAAGAACGCTTGAGTCCGGGGGTCGAGTCGCACTTCTGTCACCCGCACGCGGCTATGCGCGCGTGGTTTGGTGCTCTAGCTGCCGTCGCTCGTTGCGCTGCGTTCGCTGCGAGACGCCTATGGCCTTTGAGGGTGGCGGGCTTCACTGCCACACCTGCGGCAACAGGCTGGAGCCTGCTCCGAGGTCATGTCCCTACTGCTCCTCGTCGCGGCTCGTGAGGTTGGGCGCGGGGAGTGAACGCGTTGCCGAAAAGCTTGCGGCGGCGTTTCCTCGCGCCGACGTCAGATATGTGGCGCGAGAGACTCTCGCTCGCCTCTCCCAGGGACCGCCGCCGGACATCTACGTGACGACATGGATCGGGACAAAGGAGATTCTGCGTCCCGAAGTTAGCTTGGTCGGCATCATCAATGCGGACGTATTGATCCGACGGCCCGATTGGCGCGCCGCCGAGGATGCGTATCACGCCCTAGCAGAGATGTCGGAATGGGCGGGTTCCGCCGAGAATGGAGGTCGCCTCGTTATCCAAACGTCCGATCCCCGGCACCACGCCGTCCAAGCGATCGCACGGGCCGATTTCCACTATTTCCTCGAGCGAGAGATCGAACACCGGCGCGAGCTCAACTATCCACCGCACAAGCAACTGATACGGGTGACGGCGCGAGGACCACAGGCTCGGACTTTGATCGAGAAAATTGGCGCTGCCTCGCGGGTGCATGGCGCCATTGCGCTCGGTCCCATTCCGGCGCGACGCGGCGGTCCGGGC
>DATADF010000247.1:0-4519 GCA_036258695.1 Actinomycetota bacterium | reverse complement strand
GGTCCCGGGCTCGGCGGGCCAGCAGCTCGGCACTCACCTCGGCACGCGAAGCGGCCGCTCCGTGGAGGACCAGCACGATCTCCCCGCGAACCGTGTCATCGGCGAGGGACTCGGCGAGCTCGGCCACAGTTCCGCGGATCACTTCCTCATGCAGCTTCGTTAGCTCACGAGCGATGACTGCCTCACGGTCCGGCGCGACCGCGGCCAAAGCGATCAAGGTGTCGCGCAACCTGGCCGGCGATTCGAACAGGATGGTTGTGCGCTCCTCCTCCGAGAGCTCCGCGACGCGACGCTGTCTCTCGGCCTTGCGCCGAGGCAGGAATCCCTCGAAAACGAAACGGCTTCCGCTGAATCCCGACAGAGCCAAAGCCGTGAGAACCGCCGATGGTCCGGGCACGCCCTCGATCGGGACGCTCTTCTCGATACACGCGCGCACCAGGTGATAACCGGGATCCGAGAGGCCGGGCATGCCGGCATCCGACACCAGCGCAACGGCCCGACCTTTGGCGATGAGCTCGACCAACCGCGGCGCCTGTCGGCGCTCGTTGCGGTCGTTGTACACGAGTAAGCGCTTAGCGGTCACCCCGAAGTGGCTCAAGAGCTTCTTTGTGCGTCGGGTGTCCTCGCATGCGATCGCGTCCGCCTCTCCCAGAACGCGCGCAAGCCGGGGGGACGCATCCTCGAGGTTGCCGATCGGCGTCCCGCACAGGATGAGCTTTCCGGTCATAGCCGTGGTCTCCAGGGCTCGAACGTGTATCGGAGAACTGCGGCCAGGAAACCCGCGAACGACGATTCGTCTCCGCTGACGGGCTCGCCCGCGAAGAAGGTTTCTACCTGCGACAAGGCGTGACCGTTGTTCACTACGCCGACGTGGTCTGTGAAGGCGACCACGTTGATCTCTCCCGGGCGTCGCCAATCCTGGTCGAGCCATACCGAGTCCACGAGCGGCCAGACTGCGAGCCTCCGCTCGGTGGCAGATGCCTGCACCGCACGCTGTTTGAGGGGGGCCCCCGGCGCGTCGACGTCAAACGGATGCTCGATTCCCATCCCCACCAGCCACGAGATAGCGCGCGCCACATCGCCTGCGGGCTTCCCGATCCCGGAACGATCCGGCTTCGGGATCGCCAAATGCGGTGCTGCCCGAGGAGGGCCGGACAGAACTGCTGCCGCGTCCACAAGACTCGCGTCCTCGGCAAGAACTCGATCGAGGATCAGCGCGGCTTGCGAATGGCCGAGCAGGAACCTCGGCGCGGAACTGTCCTCGACCTGCTCGGCCACCTTTTGGGCGATTACGTCGAGGTCGCCTCTGGTATCGAGTATTCCGTAGTCCTCATCCAACCCTCGATACGAGAGACGTTGCGCGGCATCGCGACGAAATCCCACATCTCGTGGATCGAGTTCCACTAAAGCACCGGACTCGGAAGTCGTATCGACCCCCGAGAGGAGCAGCAGCGATCCTTCTTGATCGACACGGCCGACCGGCTCGGACACGCGTATATGGCGGTCGTAGAGCGCGGCTCCCCCAAGCCCGACGATCGCCACGGCCGAGAGAATGAGAGCCAGCGAACCGCCGCCGGGAAACGTCTCCCGTTCCAGGTGCTCCCGCCAGCCCAAAAGAAAGAGGCAATGGACCGGTGCGATGGCAACCACCAACAGGGCCGACGCCGGACTCCCGAGCCGCGTGCTGAGAACGGTCATAGCGGCACCGAAGGCGGCAATCAAGTACGCGTAGCCGAGCCACCCGCCGAGCTCGGGGAGCCCCGCCCCGCGCGGCCTCCCGGCCCCCGCGTCTAGAACCAAGATCTTACGAAGAAAGCCGACCGCGGGCACCAGCCCGAGCACCGCCCCTATCAAGATGAAAGGCGCGTACCGAATCGCTGTGCCGGTAAACAGGAATGCGGCCGCGGGTAGGAGGGCCAGCGCGCTCCACGCCGCCAATCGAAGAACCTGCCAGTACAGGCGCCGAGGCTCTCCGGGTCGGCCCGCCGCGATCCAAAGCGTCGCCGTAAGAACCGCAGATCTGATCGCCAGGGCCACAGCCATCAGCAACGCGAAAAGTGGCCATCCCGAGGCGGACGCGAGCGACTGCTTCAAGTCGAAGTAGATATCCAACGGAAAGACGGCGCCTGCTATCACTGAATTGCCCTCGGCGGGGATGAGCCCGACGACCATCATCAGCGCGGCCAGAAGCGCCTCGGCGAGCATCGGAACCAAGGCAAGGGGATTCCTCTTGACCGCTACGAGTCCGGCGAGCACGGTTTGCACGGGCGGCAGACTAACGAGGGCGCAGGCTTAGGCTCTGCGCCCATGACGGCCCTGTCCCCGCGCGTGTGGCGCAGTCTCGAGTGGTCGCGAACGGACACCATCGCGGCCACCGTGGTTACGGCGTTCGCCTTCTTGATCCGACTCGCACGACTCGGCGATCCCGGCTCGATCATCTTCGATGAGGTCTATTACGCAAAAGACTCTTGCTGGTATGTAAACGTCAACTCGGCATTGTGTGGGATCGACTACGAGAGCACGCAGGTACACCCCCCGCTCGGTAAGTGGCTCATCGCGCTGGGAATCCGCCTTTTCGGCTACGACGCGTTCGGCTGGCGAATAGCGGCCGTTTTCGCCGGAACCGCAATGGTGGCCCTGCTCTATCTCCTGGCACGCAAGTTGTTCAGGTCCACTTTGGGAGCCATAGCTGCCTCGGGTCTTCTGGCAATCGACCTGCTGCACTTCGTTCAGTCGCGCATCGCCATGCTCGACATCTTTGTGGGCTTGTTTGCGCTCGCCGCCTTCTTGTTTGTGATCTACGACCGCGAGCGATTAATCGCCCAAGACGAAGAGGAGATCGATCCGGACGTCTGGGAAGGCCCGCCCCGGGGGCTCTTGGATCGGCCCTGGCGTCTCGCCGCGGGCGCCGCTGCCGGCGCAGCCACGGCTTCCAAGTGGACCGGCGGCTTGGTTTTGCTAGCGGTCCTGGTCCTGACCGTGGTGTGGGAGATATCGGCGCGCCGCAGACGAGGTCGGGCAACGCCCGTGCGGTTGGCGCTACGCGAGGAAGGGCTGTCGATCTTCGTGTGGCTCATGGTCGCGCCGCTCGCCGTCTACCTGTTCACTTACATCGGGCGGATCGAGGGCGACCTTCTCGCTCTTCCCTGGGCCGACGGATCGATCGTGCGCGCCCTGATCGACAGACACAAGTACATGTTGGACTTCCATACGGATCTGCTGTCGACTCACAGCTACCAATCCCCTGCCTGGTCGTGGATTCTGTTGAAGCGCCCGGTCTCCTACGCGTTTTGCGCGGGAACGAGCTGCAACCCGGCCACGGCGGAGGGCAATTACAAGGAGATCTTCGCCACCGGGAACCCATTCGTCTGGTGGCCCGCGGTTCTTGCTCTCGTCTATATCGCCGCCGTTTGGGTGCGCAAGCGTGATCTAAGGGGGCCGGAGGGGACCATCTTGGCCGGCTTTGTCCTGACCTACGGGCCGTGGCTTCTTCCCATGCTCGACCGGCCCGCGGTCTTCATTTTCTACATGGTCCCAACCGTTCCATTCCTCTGCCTTGCCCTCGCTTACGTGGTCACGAAAATGCCTTATCGGGACGCGCCGCGGCTATCGCTGGGTGTGCTGACCGCGTTTGCGACGATCGCGTTCAGTTCTTTCGTCTGGTACTACCCCTTGGTCGCCAATGGGTCGGTGCCGCAGCCCGAGTGGGATCGGCGAATCTGGTTCTTCGACGATTGCGACAAACCACCAGGAGTGCTGACGACGCAAACTGTGACCGAGACGACGGGGACGGTTGTCACCACGCGCACGACGGAGACCACGGACAATTCAAGCCTCCCGCCAAAGGGCTGGTGCTGGATATAACTGCTACGGCGTCGCGGCGGGCTCGGAAACCTCGAGCAACTCGACCTTGAAGACCAATGTGGCGTTCGGCGGAATGACCCCGCCCGCACCGCTCTGTCCGTAACCCAGATCCGGCGGAATGACCAACTCGCGAATCCCCCCCACCCGCATGCCTGCCACACCCTCGTCCCAGCCGGGGATGACCTGCCCCGCGCCGAGAGCGAATGCGAACGGCTGACCGCGATCCCGGGACGAATCGAACTTCTTGCCGTTCTCTAGACGGCCGACGTAATGGACCGACACGACGGACCCGGCGACCGCTTCGTCCCCCTCACCGCATTGCTCGTCGGTGTACTTGAGACCTGAATCGGTTTCGATCTCTTCTCCCGGACGGCAGTCATCGGACACGGCATCCTGCTCCTCGTCTTGGACGGTGGTTTCGCCGCCGTTACCGTCATCACCACAGGCAGCGAATAGCAAGAACAGCGCTGCGAAAATCGCGAACCATTTTCTCGTCATGGCCCCACCCTATCGGTTACCCGGACCAATTCGATCCTCCACGGTGATCGCGTACACATCGTGGTCCTCCCAAACCCCGTTGATCTGCAGGTAATGCATTGCCCGTCCTTCAAATCGAAATCCCACCTTCTCGAGGACTCGAGAGGAAGCTCTGTTG
>DATADF010000246.1:0-4067 GCA_036258695.1 Actinomycetota bacterium | reverse complement strand
AGCAACGCCCTCGTGGGGCAAATCTCGAGGAAGAGCGAGACACGTACTCACGCCAGCCCGCCAACACTCGCCGACCTGCACGCGGCAGACAGCGCGCTGCGGATGAACATCTCCGATGGCGAGGCGATGCGGAGGAGGCTCTTCGCCCGCGTTCTGCGTTTCCGCCGCGGCGCCACGGCGCTGGGAATGAACCTGATAAAGACACTCTTCCCCACCCAGCAATTCGGACCGCTCACGCCGCGAGCCGCAGAACGTATGGCTCGAGTCTTGCTCGCATCGGGGATTAAGACGGCTGCAGTACACGGTCATCGCGCTGGTGGGGTTGCATTTCTCATTCGAGCCGACATGTCTGCCGGCGACATCGACCGGGCGATCCATGCCCTGTCGGCAGCGCGTGTCCCGGTTGCTTCTCTGGGGGCGGCTTCGTGAAGGATCGGCTTCGGCAGGATCTGATAATCGACGCCCACTGCCATTACGGCAAAGGCGACGGCCTTCGTGGACCGTGGGACACATCTGCCCCGCTGGGTCGTTACCTCGAACAGGCGCGCGAGTACGGCATCGACAAGACGATCCTCTTTTCGGCCTTTCACTCCAACTACACACTGGCCAACCGTGCGGTCGCCCGCCGAATAGCAAAGTCACCGGATCGGTTCTATGGCTTTGCGTTCGTGCATCCGATCGCCGATGCAGGTCGGGTCCTAGTCCTCGTCCGGGAATTTGTCGAGCAACACGGGTTTTGCGGGATAAAGGTGCACCGTCACGATGCACGGATCACGCGCGAGATCTGCGACGTTGCTCGGCTTTACAAGCTGCCAGTGCTCTACGACGTCATGGGAGAGGTGTCGGCCGTGGAGCTCCTCGCCACGGAGTACCGAGATGTGAACTTCATAATTCCCCATCTCGGTTCTTTCTCCGACGACTGGCGCGCCCAGATGTCGATGATCGACCAGCTCCAGCGGCACCCCAACGTCTACACAGACACGTCGGGCATTCGGCGCTTCGACATCCTGGAGAAAGCCTTCAAGCGGGCGGGGGCCCGCAAGTTCATCTTTGGCTCGGATGGCCCGTGGCTCCATCCCGGCGTCGAGCTCGAGAAGGTGTACGCCATGCATTTGGATCGTGCGGATGAACGAGATGTGCTGGCGCTCAACATCATGAGGCTTATCTCACGGGTCCGCCGGCAACCTCGAGGATCTCCGAAGGACGTCCACCGTGCGGCCGCAGCCCGTGCGCGAGCCCGGCCGGGCGCGATCGCGGTGACCGAGGAGTTGCGCGATCCCTGGGCCGGAGAGCAGTTCCCCGTCGGTTAGTTCTCCGGTGGGAGGCAATTCCGGTAAGGCGGGCGGTCAGATGGCTGCCTTTGTCTCCGCGCCGGTCTCGACCAGCTCGGTCAGGTGCGGGTTGTCTATGTCCGAGGCGACGGCTCGCGCCACCTCGAGCGCCGAGTGGTCACCGAGCCGCGACCTGTAGAGATAGGTCCGGGCGAGGAGCTCACGCATCCCTGTCCGGCCGGCAAGAGACTCGAGGTCGTTCAACCAGCGGCCTGTATCCGTCAGTCCGTGCGCGCTCCCGATGTCACACAAACCCTCGAGGGCCCAGGCTTCGATCCACATGTAGTCCGGGCGCGCCACGAGACGCATGCGCGCGTCCATGAGGCGATTTTTGGCCTCGTCCAGGTTCCCGTGCGCGGCGGCGATCATCCCGAGTCCCCGGGCCCCCGCGCTCTCGTAACACGCGTCGCCGAGCCTGCAGCCCAGCGCGAACGAGTGTTCGAGCAACTCGGACGCGCGGTCGTAATCGGCGCGGCGCACGTAGGCCTCGCCCAGAAACGCCTCCGGCAGAGCTCGGAAGCCGATCCATCCGGTGGCCTCGACGATCGCGAGCGACTCCTCGAGCAGAGGCACCGCTTCGTCGAGCTCGCCGCGAAGCAAGAGCGCTCGACCGAGCATCGCGAGGGAGAAGGCGGCCCGCTTCTCGTCGCCGGCATCGAGCGCGAGTTCGATCGATCGGCGGAGCCGGGTCATGGCCTCTTCGTAACGAGCAACGTCGCTCAGCCCCATACCGAGAACCGACTCGATCGCCGCGTGCTCGGCGGTGGAATCCCCTGCGAGCTCGCCGGAGCGGGCGAGTAGTCCCTCTGCGCGTCCATATCTGCCCGCAAGGATCTCGAGCCACGCGAGTTCTCGATGGGCGGCCGCTGCGAGAGCGAAATCGTCCTCCTCGATGATCAAGGCGATCGCCTCGTGCAGCGCGGCTGCGCCTTCCTCCTGCAGCGGACGACGTCCCGAATGCACCATTGCCGACCCCATGGCGAACAACGCCTCGGCTTTGAGACGCGCGTCTCCCGATGCCTCGAGCACGGCGCGGCGGATGCACTCGAGCCCCGCCTCCAGAGCACCGGCGTCGATTGCGGCCTTGCCTGCGTCGAGCTGGGCGCGCGCCGCTGCCGACCCGACCGCAGGAACGGCCGTTGCCGAGCCCGCAGTCGCCCTATGTGCGTCCATCAAAGCAGGGCTGGGATCAATCCCCAGCTCGCGCCGGAAAAGCTCGATGGCTGATGCCAGTTGCTTGTCGGCGCTGTCCCTATCGCCGGCCGCGGAATACACGCGGATGAGAAGAGCTTGGTATTCCTCATCGAGCGAGTTGACCGCCACGAGGCGCGCCGCGAAATCTAGCGCTCGCTCGAACGATCCCTGACCCAGATGGACCAAGGCGGCTTCGCGCAGGATCGCTTCTGCGGAAGCACGTAGATGACGCCTCTCGTTAAGCAGCCACGCCTCGAACGCAGGAAGCTTGCCAAAGGAAATACCTTCGAGGAGCTCGCGCTCGAGGTGGGGGAGCGCGATGGCGTCGGCCCACGTTCCCCGGTCGATCACGTGGATATCCACGACCGATCCGGGCGGCAGGTCCAGCTCAATCTGCGTTCCCTTGAACGCGTGAGGAAGACCTAGCAACTTCCTCAGCTCCGCCAAGTTCCAGCGCAACGCCCCGAGGGGGTCGTCGGCGTCCGCAAAGAGCAAAGAGGCCAATTGCTCGCGGGACACCACTGACCTGCTCGACGCGAGATATGCCAGGAGCCCCCACGCCTTGCGACCGCGAGGCTCGACCTTCGTCCCGTCGATCTCGACGCGAGGGCGTCCGAGCAGGTAGATGTTCAGGCTCATTGCGTCAGTCTCGCAGGGTTCCGACTCGACTTGAATTCAGATCCGCGAGCCTGTCTGACGGGACAGCTCGGTGTCGGAGTAACCCGTCAGCTGTCCGGCGCCGGCCCACTCCCGGAATGCGCGGGCGAAGCTCTTCAGCGGGTTCTTGCGAGGACGACGCGCGGTCCCGACCGTCGTCTCGAGCCTGATCCCAACTGCCTTGCTGGCCATCGTGGCCCTCCTTTCTGCGATCGACTCTCGATCGCAACAGCAGGATCGGCCGCGCCTGTGTGAGCGAACGTGTGAGGAATCGGCGATTCAAAAAATTTGTTGCGCGCGTTCCCCGCAAATCCGACGAAGGACGCAAATCGCCCTCGATCCCGAGGTGGATCGGTCGTTATCAGCCTTAGCGGGAGCCGTAGTCGCCGAAGGGGTCGTCCCGTTCGCGGACCGCCTGGCGGAAGCCGACCTTCTTCGCCCGGGCGACGAAGTCGATCCCTTCCTGTGTGTGTCTGGCGATCCCGTCGAAAAGGGAGCCGAGCGTGCGCGACGACGTCAGGCCCATGTTTTCCGCGGTCTGGTTGCACAACAGCTTCAGCATCACGAGTTGGTTCGCCGGCAGGCGAGCCATGCGACTGGCGAGGGCCATCGCGTGCTCCTGTAGCCGCTCTTCCGGGACGGCCTCGAGGACGAGACCGATCTCTGCGGCATCGGCTCCCTTGATCTCGTCACCGGTGAGGAGATAGCGCTTCGCGCGCTCGAGCCCCAGTCGATAAACCCACATCGCCGTCGTCGGCGTGCCCCAAACGCGAGAGGGCGGATAACCAAAGGAGGCGTTCTCGGCGGCCACGATGATGTCGGCACACAGCACCAGGTCGGTTCCGCCGGCGATGCACCACCCCTGAACCGCGGCGATCGTCGGCT
>DATADF010000245.1:0-9267 GCA_036258695.1 Actinomycetota bacterium | reverse complement strand
CCGCGATCGCCGGTCCGCACATGCCGTTCAGCGAATCTCTGAGGCCGGCTAGGTCGACTACGTAGGGCACCTCGCAGGAAACCACTTGACCGAGCGCATGCACGCCGGCATCCGTCCGGCCGGCAGCCGTTGTGGCTACCTCGGCCTTGACGACTTTGGAAAGCGCGTTCTCGAGCTCGCCTTGAACGGTCACCACGTCTGGCTGGCGTTGCCACCCGCGGAAGGGGGCTCCGTGATACGCGAGGTCGAGCCGGAGATTCACTGTGGCGCTTTGGGGCCCGACCCAGGGTAGGCGGGCATCCCGCTACTTACTCTTGCTTTGTTTCTTGGTCGGAGCGCGTCTCACGTCGCGGCGGACCCGGCACCGGATCGGGATGGTCCGCTTGCTCGGCCGCAGTCGTTGCGGCCTCAGCCGCGGCCTCATCGGCTTGAAGCTCCGCGGCCGCCTCTTCCTCTTCGACGTGCGGCGGGGACTCGACATCGACATCGTCCCCACCAGACCCGGCGGCCGCCGCGGTCGCAGCCTTGCTGCGCACGGGCTTGTCGGACGGCAGGCCCGCTCGCTTCCGACCCGGTCGCCGGAGCCGACGCCGGGCACCGGCGTCCTCTTCACCCTCGGGTGTCGACTTGGCGACGCCCTCGTCCACAAGCTCGACAAAGGCCATCGGGGCACCGTCGCCGGCGCGCTGTCCGATCTTGAGAATCCGGGTGTAGCCACCATTGCGTGTCGCAAAGCGAGGGCCGATGTCGTCGAAGAGCTTGTGCACGATGGCGCGGTCCTCGATCACCGACAGGACCTGTCGTCTCTGGTGGACACTGCCGTCTTTGGCCTTCGTTATCAGACGCTCCGCAAAGGGCCGCAGCATCTTGGCCTTCGCCTCGGTCGTTTTCACACGCTCGTGCTCGAAGAGCGACAGCGCGAGGTTGGCAAGCATCAGGCGCTGATGCGTCGGGTTGGCTCCGAGGCGAGGACCCTTCTTAGGTTGCGGCATCGGTCTTAGAACTCTTTCTCCGCGAGGCTCAGACCCATCTCCGCAAGCTTGCCCTTTACTTCATCGATCGACTTCTGTCCGAAGTTACGGATCTCGAGGAGGTCGTCTTCGGTCTTCTCTACGAGCTCGCCGACCGTCTGGACACCCTCACGCTTCAAGCAGTTGTACGAGCGGACTGTCAGATCGAGTTCCTCGATCGGCGTCGCCAGCACGCCGAGCGCCTGGTCCTCGCCCGGCTCCGGCCCGAGCACAAGGCCGCCAACGCCCTCGCCCAATCCTGCGAACAGTTGGAACAGCTCGACGAGGGTCGACCCCGCCGCCGACAGGGCCTCGGCGGGACTGATCGCTCCGTTTGTTTCCACGTCGAGTATCAGGCGGTCGTAGTTCGTCATCTGCTCCACACGTGTGGGCTCGACTTCGTAAGTCACCCGCTTGACCGGCGAGAACAAGGCATCGATCGGAATCGTCCCGATCGCCTCTTTCTCCGCGGTCGTGGCGGGCAGATAGCCGCGCCCCTGCCGCACGCGCAGTTCCATGGAGAGGTTGGCGCGCTTGTTCAGAGTGGCGATGTGGTGATCAGGATTGAGAATCTCGATCCCCGCCGGCAACTCGATGTCCTTACCGGTCACCTCGCCCGGGCCGGTTGCACGAAGGCGAACGAGCGCGGGCTCCGGGTTTTCGCTTCGCAGCACGAGCTCCTTCAGATTCAGCACGACGTCGGTGACGTCCTCTGTGACTCCGTCGATAGTCGAGAACTCGTGGAGGACGCCGTCGATCTTGACCTGGTCGATAGCTGCGCCCGGAATGGACGACAGCAATGTACGCCGCAGCGAGTTTCCGAGCGTGTAACCAAACCCGGGCTCCAGCGGCTCGATCGTGAACTTGCGCCTGACGTCGGAGACCTCCTCCTCGGAGATCTGCGGACGCTGCACAATCAATAGATCCATTCGGCTCCTTCCCCGACTAACAGAGAATTACTTCGAGTAGTACTCGACGATCAACTGCTCTTGAACCGGGGCGTCGATCTCATGACGCTCCGGCAGAGCACGTATCTCGACTGCCAGCTCCTTGAGGTTCGAGGCGAGCCACGTCGGGATCTCCCTGCCCTCCGCATACGCGGTGTTCTCGACGATCCGGCCGAGCGTGCGCGACCGGTCACGAACCTTCACCACATCGCCCGGCTTTACGCGAAACGATGGGATGTTCACTCGTCTTCCGTTCACTTCGAAATGACCGTGGGAAACCAGCTGACGCGCCATTCGACGGTTCATGGCAAAACCGGCTCGGTACGTCACGTTGTCGAGGCGCGATTCGCAGATACGCATGAGCTCCTCACCCGTGACGCCCTTTGACCGGGCGGCCTCGGCGTAATAGCTGCGGAACTGCTTCTCACCCAGCCCATAGAAACGCTTGGCCTTCTGCTTCTCCCGAAGCTGGTGAAGGTATTCAGACTCACGCACACGGCCGCGGCCGTGCTCGCCCGGAGGCGGGCGGCCTTTCTCGATGGGGCACTTGGGCGATTCGCAACGCGTGCCCTTCAGGAAGAGCTTGGTCTTCTCCCTCCGGCACAGCTTGCAAACCGGACCGACATATCTACCCACTAGTTATTAGACCCTCCTACGCTTGCGCGGCCGGCAACCGTTGTGGGGCACCGGCGTGACATCTCGTATACCGATGACCTCGAGACCCGAAGCCTGCAGCAAACGGATCGCCGTCTCGCGACCGGAGCCCGGCCCTTTTACCTCCACGTCTACACGCCTTACGCCATGCTCTTGAGCCCGGCGAGAGGCAGCCTCCGCGGCAAGCTGCGCGGCGAACGGAGTCGACTTGCGCGACCCCTTGAAGCCGACGTTTCCGGCAGAGGCCCACGACAGCACGTTTCCCTCGAGATCGGAAATCGAGATGATCGTGTTGTTGAACGTCGACTTGATGTGAGCCACACCGTGAACGACGTTCTTTTTCTCTCTGCGGCGTGACTTCTTTGCCTTCTTGGGAGCTGCCAACTCTTATCCCTTCTTGCCCTTGACCGTCTTTTTCTTGCCGGCGACCGTCTTCTTCGGGCCCTTGCGAGTCCGAGCGTTCGTGTGAGTGCGCTGGCCGTGAACCGGCAGACTGCGACGATGGCGGAGGCCCTGGTAAGAGCCGATCTCTATCTTCCGCTTCACGTTCTGGTTGACCTCGCGCCGAAGGTCACCCTCGACTCGGTAGTTCGCCCCGATCCACTCACGTATCCGGACGACCTCTTCATCGGTTAGATCGCGAACCTTCGTTGCGGGGCTGACGCGCGAGCTGACGCACGTCTCCATGGCCTTGGCTTTGCCTATCCCATAGATGTAGGTCAAGGCGATGTCCAGACGCTTATCCCGCGGCAGATCTGTCCCGGCGATTCGTGCCACTACTTCGCTCCTATCCCTGGCGCTGTTTGTGTCGAGGGTTCGAACAAATCACCATCACGACGCCCCGTCGGCGGATGACCTTGCACTTGTCGCACATCTTCTTGACGCTGGGTCGCACCTTCATCGGACTTCCTTACTTGTACCGATAGACGACTCGGCCCCGGGTCAGGTCGTAGGGCGACAGCTCTACGAGCACCCGGTCGCCCGGAAGGATTCGGATGTAGTGCATCCTCATCTTCCCGGAGATGTGAGCCAGAACCCGATGGCCGTTATCGAGCTCCACGCGAAACATGGCATTCGGGAGGGGCTCGATGACCGTGCCCTCGACCTGAATGCCCTCTTCCTTTGTGGGTGCCTGCTCTTTGTTCTTGGCCACGCGCTCCAGTCCCCGACGATGTACCCACGGCATGCGGCCCAGAATGCGCGCTTGTGAAGGGCGCGCGGAAAGTGGGGCCAGAACCGACGAGAGAGCATAACAGGAGGGGAGCCCCCGAGATTCCCGCCTAAAAGGGCAATCCGCGGCGAGCGGAGATCGGTCCTCCGATCACCGCCCCACGGGCCCAGCCGGGGTTGACGATTAGATCGGCGCGGTGAGCACGAAGGGGCCATCGTCTTTCCATCGGGCCTTACTCGGCTTGGCCAGCCACCCGCCCGCCCCAAAACCGTTCATTCCTCCTAAACGGGCTCCGTGAGGACCATGGGGCCGTCGAGGGTGATGGCTACTGTGTGTTCGAAGTGGGCCGAGAGGCTGCCGTCGAGCGTGACCACGGTCCAGTTGTCGGCGAGCACCTTGGTCTCGGCCCCGCCGAGGTTGACCATGGGCTCGATCGCGATGGTCATTCCCTCCCCGAGCACCTCCCGCCTGCCCGGGGGTCCGTAGTTCGGGACCCACGGCTCTTCGTGAAGAGACCGGCCGACCCCGTGACCGGCGTACTCACGCACGATTGAAAAGCCTGCCTGCTCGGCCAGGTGCTCAACCGCGTAGCCCACGTCACCCAGCCGCCTCCCCGGATGACATTGGGCGACGGCCGCCTCAAGCGACCGCTCGGTGACCTGCAAAAGGCGCTGGGCTTCGGGACTGATCTGGCCGACGGGAAAGGTCCACGCGGAATCCGCATGGAAGCCCTCGTAGTAGGCACCGACGTCCACCGACACGATGTCACCCTCAGCCAGGGCCACCGGGCCCGGGATGCCGTGAACGATCACGTCGTTGGGCGACGTGCAGATCGATGCCGGGAAACCCCGGTAGCCCTTGAACGAGGGTTTGGCTCCCGCATCGGTGATTGCCGCTTCGGCCAGTTCGTCGAGCGCCGCGGTAGTCGTCCCGGGCACGATGGCCTCCTGCAGACGGGCCAGCGTCTCGGCAACGATGCTCCCCGCCTTTGCCATCAACTTGAGCTCTTCGGCGGATTTCTTGTAGATCACTCGCGTTCTCAAACCGCCGCGACGATCCTGTCGAAGACCTCGTCCGGAGATGCCCGACCGTCGATCTCACGAAGCAGTCCCCGGTCTCGGTAATACGCCTTTAGAGGCTCGGTCTGCTCGTGGTAAAGCTTCAGCCTCTCTCGGACGGTCTGCTCGTCGTGATCGTCGGTGCGCTCCACGACCGCGCCTCCGCATGCATCGCACGTCCAGTCATTTTTCGGCGGCGAGTCGACGTGGTAGTTGCGCCCGCATTCCGAACAGACGCGGCGACCCAGCAACCGGCGGAGAGAAACCTCCTCCGGGACCTCGATGGCGATGGCGGCGTCGAGGGAACTCTCCTTTCCCGCAAGGATCCCGTCGAGGGCCTGTGCCTGGGCGATGTTGCGCGGGAAGCCGTCCAATAAGAAACCCGGCCGGCAGTCGTCGGAATCCAGACGTTCTTCGATGATCGCGATCGTCAGGTCGTCCGGCACCAGGTGGCCCGCGTCGACGAACTCTTGCACTTTCAGACCCAGCGACGTCTGGCCCTTGATGGCCCACCGGAAGATGTCGCCGGTGGAGATAGCGGGGATGCCGTACTTCTCTGCGATGCGCGCCGACTGCGTGCCTTTGCCGGCCCCCTGAGGACCGAAGATAACGAGGCGCATTGTGCTTACCGCCGCTCTTTGCTCATAGCGCCGTCTACTTCAGGAAGCCCTCGTAGTGACGCATCATGAGTTGTGACTCGATCTGCTTCATGGTCTCCAGCGTCACACCGACCGCGATCAGAACCGAGGTCCCCCCAAAGGGAAAGTCCTGGATGTTCATGATCGCGAACAGAGCCGACGGAATGATCGCAATGATCGCGATGAACAGCGCCCCCGGAAGGGTGATGCGGGTAAGGATCCGATCCAGGTACTCAGCAGTTTGGCGGCCCGGGCGGATGCCGGGGATGAATCCACCGTACTTCTTCATGTTGTCCGAGACGTCGACCGGATTGAACGTAATCGCCGTATAGAAGTACGCGAAGAAGATGACCATCACGGCGTACAGGAACATGTACACGCCGCTGGCGGAGTTGATCAGGTGGTTCTCGATGAAGTTCTGGATCGTCTGGTTGTGGATCGTGTTCTGTAAGAGCGTCGGGATGTACAGCACGCTCGAGGCGAAGATGATGGGGATGACTCCTGCAGTGTTCACCTTCAATGGGATGTAGGTCGAGCTCCCTCCGTACATTCGTCGACCCACGACCCTCTTGGCGTATTGCACCGGGATCCGCCGCTGGCCCTGCTCCATGATCACGATCGCAACGATGATTCCCAAGCCCAGTAGGCAGATGCTGAGGAACGTTCCCATACCCTTCTGAGCCAGGATGGCGTTGCCGGACGTAGGGAGCGTAGAGACGATCGATGTGTAGATCAGGATCGACATGCCGTTGCCGATCCCACGCTGTGTGATGAGCTCGCCGAGCCACATGATCAGGGCGGTACCCGCGGTCAGCGAAAGGACGATCAGCCCTACTCGCGGCGCGCTGAAGTTTGGGATCAGGTCAACGGGATTGCCCTGGGCATCCCGGAACTGGCCCCGGTGAAAGAGGAACGCCAGACCGGTCGATTGCAGAATGGCGAGAAGCACCGTGAGGTAGCGCGTCCACTGCGTGATTTTCTTGTGACCCTGCTCACCTTCCTTTGACCATGCCTCAAGCTTCGGGATGACCACCGTCAGCAGCTGCATGATGATCGAGGAAGTGATGTAGGGCATGATCCCCAGCGCGAACACCGCCATCTGTGTGAGCGCTCCGCCGGAGAACAAGTTGATGAACTGGAGGATGCCTCCGGTAGCACCGCGCGCGAATTCCTGCGCGCGCTCGACGTCGATGCCGGGTGTCGGCACGTGCGCCCCAAATCGGTAGACACCGATGATCAGCAGCGTGAAGAGGATCTTCTTTCGGAGATCGGGGACCTTGAAGGCGTTTATGAACGCGCCGAGCAGATTCACGCGGCGGGTCCCTTTCCGGCCTTCTCGGTCGGCTCGCGCCGTACCGGAAGCAGCTCCACGGATCCGCCGGCAGCTTCGATCTTGCTGCGCGCCGACTCGCTGACGGCGTGGGCACGAACCGTGAGGGCTCGGCCGACCTCGCCGTTCCCAAGCAGCTTCACCAGCTTGTCGTGCTTGCGCACCAAGCCGGCGGCCCGCAGCTCATCGGGACCGATCGAGGAGCCCTCGATCGCTGCCAGAGCACCCACATTGACAGAGCCGTAACGCGTCCGAACGGGTGGCGTGAACCCCTTCAGCTTCGGGATGCGGCGCGTGAGCGGCATCTGGCCACCCTCGAAGAACATGGGCACCTTCGAGCGGGCCTTCGTCCCCTTCGTCCCGCGGCCGGCGGTCTTGCCCTTGCCGGATCCCTCGCCGCGGCCAACGCGTTTGCGGGCGCGGTGTGAACCCGCGGCGGGCTTAAGGTCGTGCGGTTTCATCTTCTGTCTCCTCTACTTCCAGCAAATGGCCCACGGCCCGCAACATGCCGCGGATAACCGGCGTGTCCTCATGGATCACGACGTCGCCGGTGCGCTTTAAACCGAGGGCCCTGATCGTGCCGCGTTGCTTGGCCCCCCTATCGAGCACGGAGCGAGCTTGCGTGATCTTTAGCCGAGGCACTGTTATCCCTCCACCACGGTACGGCCCGCAGCCTCGACGAGATGTCGCGGAGCCACTTCTTCGGGCGTCTTGCGGCGCTTGGCCGCCGTGCCCTTTGCCGTTTGCAGGTTCTTAAGCCCACCCATCGTGGCGTGCACGATGTTGATGGGGTTGTCCGAGCCGAGCGATTTAGAAAGGATGTCGCGGATGCCGGCGCACTCGACTACCGCACGCACCGGACCACCTGCGATAACGCCGGTACCGGGAGACGCGGGCTTCAGCAGCACCACCGCCCCCGAGTCCTGCCCGATGATCTCGTGCGGGATCGTTTGCCCCACCATGGGCACTGCAAAGAAGTTCCGCTTCGCCTCTTCGACGCCTTTCTGAATGGCGGCGGGCACCTCGCGCGCTTTGCCGTAGCCGACGCCGACGTGGCCCGCTCCGTCCCCCACGACGACCAGGGCCGTAAACGAGAACCTGCGACCGCCCTTCACGACCTTGGCGACGCGATTGATCGACACGACCCGCTCTTCGAACTGAGCGCGGTCGTCGTCGTCCCGTCTACCTCGCATCGATCCTCTGCTTTGCGCCACCTGTGCTCCGATCTCCTAGAACTCGAGCCCTGCTTCACGCGCCCCGTCGGCGACGGCGGCCACCCGTCCGTGGTACTTGAAGCCCCCGCGGTCGAAGGTGACTGCCTTCACCCCGGCCTGCTGCGCCTTGGCCGCCAGCGCGGCGCCTACGGCGCGAGCGCGCTCCTTGGGGCCCGTGCCCCCGTTGCCGTCGACCAACGACGATGCCGAGGCGAGAGTCCGCCCGGCCGTGTCGTCGATGAGCTGCGCGTAGATGTGCCGGTTGGAACGATAGACCGCCAAACGCGGCCTCTCCGCCGTCCCGACGACGCTCTTGCGAACTCGGCGATGGCGCCGAGTGCGAGCTCTTACCTTCTCCTGTGTATTCATAGCGGTCTCCCGATCACGCCCCGGCGCCCTTGGCGGCCTTGCCGGCCTTTCGATGAATGTGTTCGCCCTCGTAGCGGATGCCCTTGGCCTTGTAAGGCTCGGGCTTCCTGACGGCACGCACCTCGGCGGCGGTTTGGCCGACGAGCTCCTTATCGATGCCCCTAATGGTGATCTTGGTCGGAGCCGGGACCTCGAACTCGATCCCCGTTGGGGCGGGGAACTTCACCGTATGGGAGTAACCCACGGCGAGCTCTATGTCCTGCCCCTGCTTGGTTGCCCGGTAGCCGACGCCGTGAATCTCGAGTCTCTTCTCGAAACCCTCGGTCACCCCCTGAATCATGTTGGCGATCAAGCTGCGCACCAGCCCATGCAGAGCTCGAACCTCGCGGCTCTCCTTGCTCCGAATGACGCGCAGCTCGCCGTCGGATTGTTCCACCGAGATGTCCTCGGGCAAGGCGCGCTCCAGCTGACCCTTCGGGCCTTTGACCCTTATGTGACGCCCGGCTACCTCCACGGTGACCCCACTGGGGACCGCGACCGGCGCCTGCCCAACTCGTGACATTGCCTCGTTCTCCTCCTCTACCAGACGTAGGCGAGTATTTCGCCGCCCACGCGCGCGCGTCGCGCTTCCTTGTCGCTCATCACGCCCTGTGACGTCGAGATGATCGCCACGCCAAGGCCGCCAAGCACTCGTGGAATCTCACGCGCTCCCCGGTATACACGGCGACCCGGCTTCGAGATCCGGCGGATACCTGTGATCACTCGCTCGCGCTCGTCTGTGTATCGCAGCTTGATGCGGATCTTGGGGTGACCGTTGTCTTCGATCACCTCAAAGCCGTCCACGAATCCTTCGTCGGCCAGGATCTTGGCGATGTT
>DATADF010000244.1:0-13610 GCA_036258695.1 Actinomycetota bacterium | reverse complement strand
CGATCAGGACCTTGCCGTCCGGGTCCCGAAGCGTCGCGAGAGCTTCGACCAGGCGCCAGGCCGGGCTGGGCGCGATCACCGCCACAGAGGAATGTTGGTCGTCGTTGAGACCGCGGCACGTGAGCTCCACATAGGCGAGGCCCTTGGCGCCGAAAACGAGTTCGGGCCTTCCGAGGTGGTCGATGCCGGCCCCCTCCCAGATACACCCGTCGGCCGCGAACTTGTCCCCGTGGCGGGCAACCAGGTGGCCGAAATGCTTGGAGCCGACCTCCTCCTCACCCTCGATGAGGAACTTGAGGGCCACCGGCAAGTCCCCGAAGGAGTCGCGGTAGATCTCGAGCGCCGCCAATCGTGCGACCAGGTCACCCTTGTTGTCCGCGCTGCCGCGGGCGAAAAGGAGCCCGTCGCGCAGATCCGGGTCAAAGGGTTTGGAATCCCACAGCTCGATGGGATCGACCGGCTGGACGTCGTAGTGGTCGTAAACAAGAACGGTGCGCTCGCCCGAGCCGATGCGTCCGAGAAGGACGTCCGGTGCGCCTGCAATGGTCAATCGCTCGACCTCGGCCTGCTGCTCCTCCAGCCGTCTCTGGACCCAGTCGGCCATCTGGGCGAGCCCGTCGGGTTGCTCTGCTAACGAAGGGATGGAACAGGCTTCGATCAACCAGCCGACGTAGCGGTCGGCTCTCTCATGAATCACGTCGCGGACCGTCAAAAGCTTCCCTCTCTACTGGGCGCGGTCGCTGCCTCGCGCAATCCGCCGATTGGCTTGGTTGCCTATCGGCCTGGAGCGGGTGAAGGGAATCGAACCCTCATTGTCAGATTGGAAATCTGAAGCTCTACCATTGAGCTACACCCGCAGGAGTACCGATTTTAGTCGGCGCGTTCGTCCTTCTATCTAAGCGCGCAAAAGGCCCCCGGCCGGGGACGGCGGGGGCCTTTTGGCGATCGGCCAGCTGTAGAGCTAGGGAAGGATGTCGTCGATCTCTTGGATCAGGCGGTCGATTGCCCGGCTAACCCTCGGCATCAGACGCTCGGTCAACTCGTCCACGTCCTCGGTGAGCCGATCGACTGCGTCGTTGGCTCGCCTCAGCGTCTCGATGTCCGTCAGCTCGCCCAGTGCCTCGTTGATGTCGTCGACGATCTCCTGGACCTCATCGAGAGCCGACACTCGGTCGGCAATCCGATCGAGTGCATCGTTCGTCCTCGCAAGAGTGTCGTTGAGGCGCTGCACGATTTCCTGATCGTCGATTTCATCGACAACGTCACTCGTACGGGAGACGAGCTCGCGAGCCTCGTCGAGCACTTCCTGGTCCTCGACGACCTCATCTATGTCTTCCTGGACCCGCTGCAGCATCTCGCGAGCCCGCATCACAATGCGCTCGTCCCCGACGACCCGATCGAGCAGATCAAGCGACTCGTTGGTCAAGTCGTTGACCCGACGCACGAGGTTCGAATCGCCGATGCGCTCGTTGACCCGCTCCAACGCATCCTGCGATCTCTCGAGCGTCTCGTTTGCCCGGTCGACCAGCTCGCGGATGACCCTGGGCTGCCCCACATCTTCGGCGTCGTTGCCACATGCGACGCCACCCAGAGCCAATACCGCGCCAAGTGCTACTGCGGTAAGACCCTTCTTCATATCCGCCCTCCCTTTCTAGGCCGCACTACGTCCGTCCCATTTGGATGGCCGTGTGAGTCATCCTAGGTAAAGGGATAGGCGAAGGTCTGTCCAGTCCGAGACAAAAAAACTGTCAAATAGGTGACAAAGGGGTTGACTTACGACTTGATCCTTTTCCGCAAAAGGTCGGGCCGTTTGATCACGATCCTGCGACCGTCGAACTCTAGATAACCGCGTTCTTTGAAGGAACGCAAGATCAAGTTCACGCGCTGACGCGATCCTCCAACCATGCTCGCGAGATCGGTTTGCGTAAGTTGAATGTCGATCACTCGATCGTCCCCTTCGGTACTGCCACGCTGATCGGCAAGCACCAGCAACACTTTTGCGACGCGTTCCGGGAGATGTAGAAACGCAAGGTCGGAAACGTGCTCGGTTGTACGTCGCACGACTTTGCCGAGTGAACGTACGAGTGCCTGCTCTAGTTCGGGGCGTTGCGAGATCAGGTCGGCGAGAGTTTGACGATCGATTACGAGTGCCGTTGTTCGTTGCAGTGCTTCGGCCGCGGCCGAGCGTGGTCCGCCGTCCAGTACGGCGAGCTCGCCGAAGATATCGGGAGGGCCGACCGTCGTCAGCACCATCTCTTCTCCGTCCGGCGAATTGATCATCACTTTCACCAGGCCCTTGGCCACGACAAAAACCGAATCTCCCAGCTCGCCCTGATTGAAGATGGTCTGACCCTTGTCGAACGTGCGCTCTACGACGCGCTCGGACAGGTGGTCGAGGTTTTCCTCACTCAGTTCGGAGAACAGCGAGGACTGCCGCAATAGAGCCTTGGCCTGTTCAGGTTTCACCAGTGACCTCTATCTGCGATCCCCCCGCGGCGGGCATTTACCGGGGGAGATTACATCTGCCACAATCGGGCGTCCCTGTTTTCTCGAGTGGAGTCGATCCGGCGCGATGGTGCTCTAGGTGGAGATCTTCAGCTCCCCATCCTTCTTCGTCACCTACGCGGTAATTCAGACGGTCATCTTCCTTCTGTTGGTCCGCTTCTTGGACCTCTACGAACACGAGCCTTTCTCTCTTCTCGCGTTGATGGCCCTGTGGGGGGCCGTGGGCGCCACGGGCATCTCGATCTTCGGTAATGAGGTCATGGCGGATGTGATCTCGGAGGACGTCTACGTCGTCTTCGGCGCCGCCATTTCCGCTCCGGTCGTCGAAGAATTCTCCAAGGGCTTAGCACTGCTCCTCGCGTTTGGGCTGTCATCGTGGGCACATCGACGGTTCGGATCACTCGAGCTCCATGGTGTGACCGACGGCATCGTCTATGGGGCGGCTATAGGCCTGGGATTCGCGTTCACCGAGGACATCTATTACTTGCTGGACAGCGCCGCGCAGGAGGGATTGCGTGAGGGGATCGTGGTGTTCCTGCGCCGACGCGACTTCTTCGGCACGGGGATGCTCCATCACGCGATCTTCACGGCGACCTTCGGAGTAGGACTCGGTTTGGCCACGTGGGCGCGCAGCTCCATCGGACGGATCACTTGGGCTCTGTCGGGTTTTCTTCTCGCCATGCTCCTTCATGCGACCAATAACGGCCTAGTGCAGCTCATGTTGGTTCGGCGCTTCGGATTCGACGCAACCGTCGATGCGGTCGGCTCGCAAGAATTCACGGCGCCAATGGCGGCAACTATCTCCAATACCAGACAAGCGATGCTGATTCTGGACTACGCCGTCGCGGTCGCGTTCTTCGTCGGGATCGCCCTATGGCTGTATCACCAACGAAAGGTCATACGTGCCGAACTTGCAGACGAGGCCGATTCCGGCCTGATCGACCCACGCGATGGTGAGCTGGTCCCGTCGTACTTCCGGCGCGTGCTCTGGTACTGGCAGCTAGCGCGCATTGGCGAGCTGGAGCGTGTACGCGCGATCCGACGACTCCACATCGAACTCGCAAAGCTCGCTCTCGAGAAATGGGTCCTGCGGCGCCGCGGGGGGAACCCAGAAGCTGTGACACGCAGTCGCCAACGCGTAGCGACTCTTAAGGCTCAGGGAGCGGTCGACGTGTACGCTCCCTCGGTCTAACTATGGCAAAGCAAAAGTCGGCAACAGAGCGAGTGATGGATTTGCTGCGCACCGTCCCTTTGTTTTCGGCGTGCTCCAAGAAAGAGTTTTCTCTGATGGCTCAGATCGCCGAGGAACACGAGTTCGGGGCAGGCGATGTGATCTGCCGTGAGGGCGACACCGGCCTTGGCCTGTTCGTGATTATGGAGGGCGAGACCGAGATCCAGGTGGGGGGCAAGACGCAGCGACAGTTGGGGCCGGGCGCCTTCTTTGGTGAGATCGCCTTGCTCGACGGAGGGCCGCGCACCGCAACGGTGCTCGCGATGACCCCGGTGCGTCTGCTCACGATCCCGGCGTGGAGCTTCAACGCGGTTCTGAAGAGCCAGCCGACGCTGGCCATCAAGATGCTCCAGGAGGTGTGCCGCCGCATGCGCGCCGACCAGTCCTCCATCCGCACCTAGTAATTTCATCTTCTATCGGGGCTTGGTTAGCGCGCAGCGTTTGGGACGCTGAGGTCGCCGGTTCGAATCCGGCCGCCCCGACGCTCGCCCGCCCCGCTGAGGTCGCCGGTTTCTTTCGAACTGCTCCCAAAAAAAGGCGCCCCTCGCTTTTCGCGAGGGGCGCCTGGAAGACCCGCCGGCCGCTCTCAGGGGTTTTGTTCCGGAGGGTTCTTCACGCTGTCATCCCAGTACACCTGCTCCCGGACGTTGCTGGTCTTGAAGCCCTTGATCGTCCAGAACACTGTCTTGCTGAAGTGGTGCGCGTTGATTCCGTAGTAGCGGTTGTCGACGCTCGTGTCGGCGATCAAGACATTGCCCTTGTCGAACTCGGATAGGTCGATGCCCGCTCCATAGTCACCGAAGAAGGGCACCTCAGCCGCCTCTTCCTCCTGGGCGGTGATCACGTTGCCGACGATCTTCAGGTCGATATCCCGCGCCGAGCGTGCGTAGATCCCGTGGAGCGACTCCCACGGCCACATCTCGTTCTCCACCAGCGCAATCTTGTTGTTCTTCAGCTCGACGAGCCCTCGGTTAGTTCCGGTGTGGCGCTCGTCTCTCGCGTTGAATACCTCCACCCCAAGACCGGCACCGGAGAGCTTGTTTCCGATGATGTGGACACGGGTCCAGTGGGAGTGCGGCTTGTTGAGCTCTTCGTTGCGCTCGGATGCCGCCGTGCGATCGTTTGCCGAGTGCGCTGTGTCGAGGTACGCCAGCGCGTAATAGGAGTCGGCCACGATCTTGTTATTGAGGATCCACACTTCGTGGTAGCGCTTGCTGTGGTCCATGTCCATCATGGAGTGGCCCGCTTCGGCCCCGTGATAGTGACTTACGCCATCGAATCCGGTCGAGTGATGGTGCCCGTGCAGACGGGCATCCATGTATCCGTAGATCGTGTTGTCCCTGAAGATCGCACCGTTGAAACCGTCGAAGTTCACGGCGCGGAAGTCGAAGAGTTGGTCGAACACGCTGTCCCACGGCTGTTGTGGGTCGACGGCCTCGGGGGCAATACCGACGACGTTGTCCTCGAAGATGCCGTCCCAGTGCCGCAGCTGGCCAACTACTTCGAAGTTGTTGTTTGAGATGACTCCGCTCGTCGCCTCACCCTTGCGCCGCACGTTCTGGTTTACCCGTAGGTCATCGACGTCGTTGTCGTGCACGTACACACGGTCGCCGATCCAGTCCAGAACCATGGTCCCCGTAACAGTGTTGTTGAAGATCTCTACGTAGGCGTCGGTGTCCTTTATGTAGAGGGTGTCTACGTTCCACCCCGAGATGATGTAGGGGTCGGTGATCGTCCCCGATCCCCCCCGCACACCATTGGCGGGATTGAACTGGCTGTTCTTCTCGATCCAGATGCCGGGATGAGACTGTCGCTCCTCGGCCTGCGCGGGGCCTAGGGGAAGTAAGGCCACGGCAGCTACGAGAGCCAGCACGACTATCGCCGCCATCCGACGAGTCCGACGAGAGTGGGCCACGACGCACCTCCTTTGGGCCGGGGGTCACCCAACCCTTGCTTGTCAGTTCTCCACTGCTCTACTCAGGAGAACGATTCGGGGCGAATCGGGTAACAGAGCGGCAAGGCATATGGGAAAAGCTGCCATTGGCCGAGGCGCGACTGATCAGCGGTGAGCGAAGAGCGGTCCCGCGGGGCTAGCCCTCTTTTTGTTGCGGAGGGTTGTGCACGCTCTGATCCCAGTACACGGTCTCGGTCACGCCCGATGTCTGCAGGGTGTCGATGTACCAGTGCACGGTCTCCGAGAAGCGTGACGCGCGGATTCCGTAGTAGCGATTCGCGACGTAGTTTCCGTACAGATAGACCGAACCGATGTCGAAATCGCGCAGATCGATGCCGGCGCCACCGTCGAGGTTCTGCTCCAAGTTTCCGGGATCGAAATCGCGCTGCTCGAACTCGATGCGGTTATCGATGATCCGAAGCGTCACGTCCTTGGCCGTGTTCGCAGAGATGCCCGGCGTCGAGGATCCGAACGGATAGGCGTCGGTGTCTCTGAGCGTGATGTCGTTGCGCTTCACGTCGACCAATCCCGGAGCAGTGCCGGTGTGGTTGGGGTCGTTCGCGTTGAACGTATTGATCCTGAGGCCCGAGCCGATCAGCTTGTTGTCATTGATGTGTACGCGCGTGTAGTGGATGTGCGGCCCATTCAGGGCTTCGTCTTGCTCGGATCCGCCATTCGTCCGGTCATTGCCCGAATGCCCCGTGTCAACATACTGAAGCGCATAGCTGCCTTGTGCAGTGATCGTGTTGTTCGTGATCCACACTTCGTGGTAGCGCTGTGAATGGTCGACCATCGAATGATCTTCCGGATGTTCCTCTGATGGCTCGCCGTGCTCGTGTGCTGCTGCGGGCGGCCCGTGGTAGTGACTGGTTTCTCCGAACTGGGAGCTGTGATGGTGGCCGTGCAGCCGCGCATCCATGTATCCGTAGATGGTGTTGTTCGTGAAACGCGCTCCGTTGAAGCCGTCGAAGTTGACGGCGCGCGACCCAAACAGGCCGGCGAAGGGATCGCCGTTGTTCCTTCCGACCACGTTGTTGGAAAACACACCGTCCCAGTGACGCAACTGACCCACAAGGTCGAATGAGTTGTCGTGGATCATGCCGCTCGTTGAATCACCCGTGCGGCGGACGTTTTGATTGACCCGAAGGTCGTGGATGTCGTTGCCGAAAACGTGCACCCGATCGCCGATCCAGTTCAGCACCATTTGATTGCGCACCGTCACGTTGGTGATTACGACGTAGGCGTCCGTGTCTGAGATCCGCAGGTTGTTGACGTCCCAGCCCGAGATCACATATGGGTCCGACTCCGTCCCGCTTCCGCTGCGAACCCCATGATCGAGGTTGAAGTCGAAGGCGGTCTTGATGACGATGTCCGGTCGTCGCTCGCGCTCCTCAGCACCCGCTGGTGACGCCGGGAGGAAAAGAAGCGCGATCACAAGCAGCACGATTGCCGCTACGGACAGGTGGCGGGAGTTTCGGACCTGGGACACGAGCACACCTCCTGGTGCTACGAAAGCCGGAGAGTCGGCGCGCGATCACCCGGCTTGGCCGTTAAATCGAGGTTACCCCCAGCCGACCAAACAAACCGATTGATTTGGGGGGATCGGCCGTTCCCTGCAACCTAGGATGGCCCGGATGAATCAGGCGCTATCGACCACGACGGAGCGGATCGACAAAGACCGCGTGAAGCTGCGTGTCGAGGTTCCGGAAGAGGCACTCAATCCGGCCATCGATGCCGTCTATAGACGCTGGGCGCAAGAGATAAAGGTGCCCGGCTTCCGCAAGGGCAAGGTCCCGCGGCGGCTGATCGACGCGCACGTCGGCCCCGGAGCAGCGCGGGAGGAGGCGGCACGAGATGCCTTGCCCGACCTGTTCCGTGAGGCACTACGGGCCGAGGACCTCGAGGCCATTGCCCCGCCAGAGATAGAGGTCATCGAATGGGGGGAGCTTGGCGGAGGGCCATTCGTCTTCGAGGCGACCGTCGATATACGACCCGAGGTCCGCATTCCGGATCTCGGATCCATATCGGTAGACGCACCCCCCGATGACGTCACCGACCAAGACGTAGACGAGCAGATCGACCGACTAAGGGACCGCTTCGCCGAGCTCGAGACGATCGGGCGCGAGGTGCGCCGGGGGGATTTCGTCCTCATAGACATCAAAGGCCATCGCAACGACCAGCTCATAGAGGGCATGAGCGCCCCTGACCTGCTCTACGAGGTCGGCTCCCATACCGGCCCCCCGAGCCTGGACGGCGAGCTGGAGGGCAACCGGCCCGGAGCGATTCTCAAGTTCACTGATTCGGTGCCCCTGCCGAGCGACGGTGCTCACGACCACGACAGTGACCACGACCACGACCACGACCACGAGCACGCAGCGCAGGAGACCGACGTGACGTTCACGGTCCTATTAAAAGAGGTCAAAACTAAGAAACTCCCCGCGGCGGACGACGAATTCGCGAAGACCGTGGGCGAGTTCGACACCCTCGAGGCCCTGAAAGACGACCTCCGCGAAAGATTGGGGGCAGTAAAGAAGCGTCTCGCCGAGGATGAGCTCCGCAATCGGGCGCTTGCAGCTGTTGCGGAACGCAGCGACCTAGAAGTACCGGACAAGCTCGTCACCGCGGAGTTCGATCACCGCCTTGCGCACGTCAACGACGACCTGCGGCGAGCGGGCCTCACGCTGGCCGAGTACGCACGCCAAACCCAGATGACGGAGCTGGAGTTACGACGTGACCTGCGTGACCAGGCGGAGCGAGCAGTCAAAGCCGAGCTGCTCCTCGAAGAGATCGCGAGAGACCAAAAAATCGACGTCACGGACGAAGACCTCGGCCGTGAGCTTGCGTATCTCGCCGCCCGCACGGGACGGGATGCCAAGGACGTGGCCCAGGAGATCTCCAAGGCGGGCAGATTGCCCAGCGTGGCGGCCGACATCATGCGCCGAAAGGCCCTGGACTACGTAGTTTCGGCCGTTAATGTCGTAGGCAGGAGCGACGATGATGCATAGTGGACTACCTCAGACCGGCGGGCAGGCGGCCAAGCCGCACAGCACGGAGGCAGACCGAGTGACGGACAACTCTTATAGGAATTACCTCGTCCCGATGGTGGTCGAGCAGACCAGCCGGGGCGAGCGGGCGTTCGATATCTATTCTCGGCTCCTCAAAGAGCGAATCATCATGCTGGGAACGCCCGTCGACGATCAGGTCGCGAACCTGATCGTGGCCCAGCTGCTGCATTTGGAGTCCGAAGACCCCGACAAGGACATCAGCCTGTACATCAACTCGCCCGGCGGGCAGGTGTATGCCGGCATGGCGATCTACGACACGATGCAATACATCAAGCCCGACGTCTCGACGATCTGCGTCGGGATGGCGATGTCGATGGGCGCGATCCTGCTCGCGGGTGGCGCGGCCGGCAAGCGATTTGCTTTGCCCAACTCAAAGATCATGATTCACCAGGGTTCGGCGGGCTTTTCGGGGACGCCGGCGGACATCGAGATACACGCGAAAGAGGTTCTGTCACTCCGCAAACGGATGGCCGAGATCTTGTCGCATCACACCGGCAAAGCGTTCTCGCAAGTGGAGAAAGACATCGATCGCGATCGCTTCATGGACGCCGGTGAAGCACAGGCCTACGGTATTATCGACGAGGTGATCGAGAGCCGTCAGATCGCCGAAACGGATGGGCGTGCTCTGCGGGGTGAGCCGGTGCGTCTCCTCGAAAAAGAGAAGGACGCTCCCAAAGTCGCCACCGAGAAGAACGAGTAGGGGGTACAGACCAGTTGCCCAAGTTCGGCGATGGCGGCGACTTACTTAAGTGCTCCTTCTGCGGTAAGTCTCAGAAGCAAGTCAAGAAACTCATCGCCGGGCCCGGTGTCTACATATGCGACGAGTGCATAGATCTCTGTAACGAGATCATCGAGGAAGAGCTCGCCGAGACACCCGAACTGAAGCTCGAGGACCTCCCCAAGCCGCGCGAGATCTACGACTTCCTCAACGACTACATCGTCGGACAGGAACAAGCGAAGAAAGTCCTCTCGGTCGCGGTCTACAACCACTACAAGCGCATCCAGGTCGGCGCCAAGCAAGAGGGCGACGTCGAGCTCGCGAAGTCGAACATCATTCTTTTGGGGCCGACCGGCTGTGGGAAGACGCTGTTGGCCCAGACACTGGCGCGCATGCTCAATGTGCCGTTCGCTATCGCCGATGCAACCGCACTGACCGAAGCGGGCTACGTCGGCGAGGACGTGGAAAACATTCTGCTGAAGCTCATCCAGGCGGCGGATTACGACGTCAAGCGAGCCGAGACCGGGATCATCTACATCGACGAGGTCGACAAGATCGCCCGCAAGTCCGAGAACCCTTCGATCACTCGCGATGTCTCGGGTGAAGGCGTCCAGCAGGCGCTGTTGAAGATCCTCGAGGGGACCACCGCGAGCGTGCCTCCTCAAGGTGGCCGCAAGCATCCGCACCAGGAGTTCATCCAGATCGACACGACGAACGTCCTATTTATTTGTGGGGGAGCATTCGCCGGCCTCGAGAAGCTGATCGAGAACCGGGTCGGGCGCAAGGGCGTGGGCTTCGGCGCCGACGTTCGCAAGATGGAAGAGAAGGATCTCGGCGCGATCCTCGGACGAGTTCTGCCGGAGGATCTGCTGCGGTACGGGCTCATCCCCGAATTCGTGGGCCGTCTGCCGGTCATCACCCACGTGCACAATCTGGACGAGGGCGCGCTGGTCAAGATCCTGACCGAGCCGAAGAACGCCCTAATAAAGCAGTACAAGAAGTTCTTCGAGTTCGACGGCGTCGACCTCGATTTCACCGACGATGCGCTCGAAGCCGTCGCCGAGCAGTCGATGCTGCGCGGCACGGGGGCCCGTGGCCTGCGGGCCATCCTCGAGGAAGTGCTTCTGAACGTGATGTACGACCTGCCGAGCCGTCAGGACGTGGGTCGTTGCGTCATCACACGGGAGGTTGTGCTCGAGAAGGTCAACCCCACGCTCGTGCCGCGCACCAAGGCGGCCCGTCCCGAGCGCCCCGCTCGCGGCGAACGCACCGCCTAACCCGCGCCGCACGCCAAGACGCGCTCGCTAGGTGTCGGCGGGGGTGTCCTCCATCCTCTGCATCGGGCGGACGATGCCCCCTGCGACGCCACCCGCCACCGTGCCCGCGACCGCTACTGCGACCACCGACACCAGCCGCCCCGTGTTGCCATCGAAGAAGATGATGCCGACGACCAAGCCGATCAGTGCACCGGCGAACAGTCCCAGTAGAGCTCCCGTTAAGCCCCCGCGTGCCTGCGACTTCGTCATCGCTACGCCGGGTCCCCCGGTGAAGTGATCCACCTCCTTGAACATCGCCCGCGGAAGGGGCGAAGAGGTCGGCGTGGGTTCCGCGGTTGGAGCGGGACTGTGCTCCGCGCTGTGCTCGATTCCAGTTCGAGATTCTTCCATTAGCTGCTCCTCAGATTAGAAGGAACCATGTAAAGCCATACCCGGCCCGGTCGCCCACGCAACCGCATACCCGACGTCTAAGCTGGGAGGTCTCCGAGACAGGGCCCTAGCGGGCGGGAGTTTCCCTAATGAACCAAGAGTTGGTAACTGCTTATCAACCGGCAGACATAGAGAAGCGGTGGTACGCCTTCTGGGAGAGCCAGGGGGTTTTTGAGGCCACCCCGGGGTCCGAGAAAAACCCCTTTGTCATTGTCTTGCCCCCGCCGAATGTGACCGGCTCGCTGCACATCGGTCATGCCTTCGAGCACACCCTCCAGGACGCTTTCATCCGGCGGGCTCGGATGATGGGCTTCGAGACCCTGTGGCTGCCCGGTACGGATCACGCCGGAATCGCGACGCAGAACGTCGTCGAACGCGAGCTCGCGAAAGAAGGACTGACTCGGCACGATCTCGGTCGGGACGCGTTCGTCGAGCGCGTGTGGGAGTGGAAGGCCACATACGGCGGTCGGATCACGGAACAGATGCGACGGCTTGGCGCGTCGTGCGACTGGAGCCGAGAGCGGTTCACGATGGACGAGGGTTTGTCACGTGCGGTCCGCACCGTGTTCGTGCGCTGGTTCGACGATGGACTGATCTATCGCGGACTGAGAATCATCAATTGGTGCCCGCGCTGCGGCACGGCGCTTTCGGATATCGAGGTCGAACACGAGGACGTCGAGGGCGAACTTGTCACCTTCCGCTACGAACTCGCCGACGGCTCCGGCTCGATCTCCGTCGCCACTACACGAGTCGAGACGATGCTCGGCGACACCGGCATTTTCGTCCATCCCGACGACGATCGGTATCGGGACCTTGTCGGGAAGAAGGTGCGCCATCCGTTCTTTCCGGAGCGCGACATGCCCATCGTGGCGGATCCAGGCGTTGATCCCGAATTCGGAACTGGTGCCGTCAAGGGCACACCCGCGCACGATCCACTCGACTTCGAGATGGGAGAGCGCCAGGGCTTGGAGAAGGTCAACATCCTGACCGGCACGGCCCAGATAAATGAGAACGGCGGACAGTTCCAAGGCCTCGATCGTTACGCCGCGCGCGCGTCGGTTCTGAAAGAGCTTCAGAAGCTAGATCTTGTCGAGGCTATCGAGCGGCCGTACATACACGCGGTCGGGCATTGCTACCGCTGTCATACCGAGGTCGAGCCGTGGCTCTCGGAGCAGTGGTTCGTCAAGATGAAGCCGCTCGCCGAGCCCGCGGCGGAGGTCGTGCGCGAGGGCCGCATCCGGATGGAGCCGGAGCGATTCAAGAAGTCATACCTCGACTGGATGGACAACATCCGGGACTGGTGCATCTCGCGCCAGATCTGGTGGGGTCATCGCATCCCCGTCTGGTACTGCGGAGATTGCGGCGCGACGTTTGCATCGCTTGAGGATCCTCACGAGTGCCCGAAGTGCTCCTCCAAGTCGCTCACCCAAGATCCCGATGTTCTGGATACCTGGTTTTCGTCGCAGCTCTGGCCTTTTTCGACTCTCGGGTGGCCCGACGAGACGGAGGACCTCAGCTACTTCTATCCGACGACGCTCATGACTCCCGGGTACGAGATCCTCTATCTCTGGGTGGCGCGGATGATCGCCTCGGGGCTCTACTTCATGGGCGACGTCCCGTTCAAAGAGGTCTACGTGCACGGCATCGTCCGTGACTTCCAAGGCAAGAAGATGTCCAAATCGCTGGGCAACGTCATTGATCCGCTGGACATGGTGGAGGCCTACGGCGCTGATGCGCTGCGCTTCTCATTGGCCTCTGGAGCGGTGCCGGGAAACGACACGAACGTGTCCGAGGACCGCATCGAGGGGGCCCGGAACTTCGCCAACAAGCTGTGGAACGCCGCTCGCTACGTCTTGTTGACGATCGGAGATACCCGACCGTCGCAGGTTGGGGACTCGCTTGGGTTGACGGATCGATGGATCCTGTCGCGTCTCGATCACACGGTGATCGAGATAGAGGACTATCTCGGCGAGTACAACTGGGCCGAGGCCCTGCGAGTGCTGTATCGCTTCGTCTGGAGCGAGTTCTGCGACTGGTACATCGAGCTTTCAAAGTTGTCGCCCGATGAGGGCGCGACGCGCGCGGTGCTCGTCGAGGTACTCGACGGAATTCTGAGGTTGTTGCATCCGGTCATGCCCTTCATCACCGAAGAGCTGTGGTCGAAGGTGCGTCCGGACGCCGGTTCGATCATGGTGGCCCCGTGGCCACAGGCGGTCGGACGTCGTGACACCGACTCAGAGTCCGTGATGGAGCGCTTCCAGGATCTCGTGGGGTCCCTCCGCCGTCTCAAGGTTGATCACGGCATCCCTCAGGTGCAACGCATTCCCGTGCGGATCGCGGCGGGGAAGTGGCGAAACGAATTGGAATCGATGGACTCGGAACTCATCGCGCTAGGGCGTCTTGAAGCGGTCGAGTTCGTCGACGAACTTGG
>DATADF010000243.1:0-3002 GCA_036258695.1 Actinomycetota bacterium | reverse complement strand
GCGGGCGGCTCGACCGTGAATCTGGACTCATGCGGCCACTGAATCGCCCGTTTCGGCGCGTCGACCATGCCTAGGTCGCAGCGCCCGACACTAACTTTCGTAAACCGCGGCGATCCTCGCGAACTGCGGGGTGCCGAGTTTGCGCAACTTCGCTTCTTTCGAGAACAACTCGGAGATGAACCGTCGGATCGCAGGGAATCCGGCGATGGCGTCCTCAAGCAACAGGTAGCCGTAGAGCACAAGTCCAACGACGATGCCCGGAGCGAGCAGCGGCGAGAAAGCCATCGTGAGCACGTACACGATGAGGAAGGCGCCCACACGGTCGGCTCTCCCGAGACCGATGGCTCCAGCGAGAAGGAACCCGGCGGGATGCCCAACACCAACGGCTACGTACGCGACCGGATCGTGGCGGCGGAGGGCGAAGAACGCCAGCGCAACCACGGCTAACGCGGCGACGGCCCGACCCGACCATCGCAGCACCGGCTTACTGCGCCGGCCCGGAACGAGACTCGTGAGCAGCGTCGCCCAGCTGACGGCCGTCCACATCAGGAGACGACGCAACACGGGGACGTTCAGCTCCGCCATCACATGCCGAAAAACATCGTCCGCGTCGGATCGGTCCCGCAAGGGAAGCAAAGATCGAGAACCCGTTTCCGGCTTCTTGAAGGATTGACACAGGTAATCGTGAAGAACCGCGGCCTTCGTGTATTTGCCGTAGCGCGGGAACAGCCACGTCAGGCTTCGCGGCACGGAAGCCAGATCGGTTTCGAACGGCTCATCGACTGATGCGGGAACACACAGCTCCCGCTGCGAACCGTGAAAGATTCCGGACCACTCGAGCGGCTCAGTTACGAGCCAGCGGTACTCGTCTTTCGGCCCGGCTTCTTGAATGCGTACGGATTCTGGAACGAACGTCACGCCGGTCTCCCGCCCCGCGCGTCAGCTCAGAGCTTCGGGGGTGCGGGAACGCAGGTCAAGGAACCCTCGAGCGTCGCGCGCGGAAAAGTGCAGCGTTGCTAGGCTGACGCCGGTCTCCGCGGTGACAACGCAACGGCGGGAGTTGCGGCCATGAAGTTCTGCATCAACTGCGGGCAGCAGTTGGAAGAGGATTGGATCGTCTGCCCGAAATGCGGGACGCGAGTGGGCACGACGCTCGACACCGCGACCGCCCTCCGCGAGCAGGGCCCCATCGCGCCGGTCGGCAATGTATCGGCGCCGGCTGGCACCGCGGTTTCGACCCGGCCTCCGCGCGCAACGAGCGGTTCTGCGGTCGCATCCCTTGTCCTCGGCATCCTCTGGATCTGGGGCATCGGTTCGCTCCTCGCAGTTTTGCTGGGGTTCCGTGCGCGCAGCCAGATCAAGCGGTCGAACGGAGCCGTAGGCGGCAACGGTCTGGCCGTGGCGGGGATCACGCTTGGGATCGTCGGTGTAATCGGCGCCGTCGTTCTGACGCTCGCCCTGGTCGGACTCAACGAGACCATCACTCGGTCGGCGCCTCAGGTACGGACACAGGAGGACACACCAAATGCGAACGACAAAACCTCCGTCGCACGCATTGGCAGCGCGATCCAGCTGTCCGCGGCCAACAACGCGAAACTGAGCGTCACCGCACAGCAGGTGATCGACCCGGCGTCTGGTGCCAACGAGTTCTCCACACCCGAGTCCGGAAAGCGCTTCGTCGGTGTGAAGTTCGTGATCAGCAACGTCGGCAGCGGGACCTACAACGGAAATGCGAACAACGGCGCGAGCGTCATCGGTTCGGACGGCCAGACGTACACGACGGATTTCAATGCCATCGCCGGATGCACCAACTTCAACAACGGCGACATCACCCTCGCGCCCGAAGGAGCGTCCACAGGCTGTGTCGTCTTTCAAATTCCGAATGGCGTAACGGTCGCGAAGGTGCGGTTCAACCCGAATTCCGGCCTGAGCGGTGAGACGGGCGAGTGGACGAACCGGTAGCCGGGGGCGGACAGGTAGGCTACGGGCGCGGGTCCAGCCGGACGCGCTAAGACGACTAATGCGCAGACTGATTCCGCCGGACTGGCGAACCATCCCCAACCTCCTAACGCTTGGGAGGCTGATCGCCACGCCCTTTCTCGCGTGGCTGATAGTCAGCAGACACACGAACTACGCAACCGCACTCTTCGGCGTCGTGGCGATCTCCGACTACTTGGACGGGTGGGTCGCCCGTCGCACGAACACCGTCAGCGAACTCGGGACAACCCTGGATCCCGTCTCGGACCGAATCGTCGTGATGGTCACCCTCGTAGCGCTGATGGCATCCGGTCTCCTGCCGCTATGGCTCGGGATACCGGTGCTCGTTCGCGACGCTGCGCTCTCCGCGGTTTTCCTGTTCCTCGCGCGGCGCGGATTCGGCACACCAAAGGTTCGTCGAGTGGGTAAGACGGCGACGTTCGCTCTCCTTACGGCGCTCCCGGCGATCACCCTCGGCTACGTGCTGCGGCCCGTTGGGCTCGTCCTCTTCGCGATAGGGGGCGTGCTGTATTACGTTGCCGGGTATCGCTACTGGCAGGACATGCAGGCCTTTCTCGCCGAACAGCGCGCCCCGTTTGCCGACGAGGCCCCCCGGTAGACTGGCCGCAGCCGTGCGGCGGAGGATCGCGTAGTGAAAGCCGTCATCCTGGCCGGGGGCCAGGGCACCCGCCTCCGCCCCCTGACCTCCAACCAGCCCAAACCCATGCTCCCGGTCGCGAACCGGCCGATCATGGAGCACATCGTCAACCTGCTCAGGCGGCACGACGTGACCGAGCAGATCGCGACGGTGCAGTTCCTCGGCAGCGTCATCCGGTCCTACTTCGGCAACGGTGAGGACCACGGCGTGCACCTCACCTACGCCACCGAGGAGACCCCGTTGGGTACCGCCGGCTCCGTACGGAACGCCATGGACGAGCTCGACGACACGTTCCTCGTGATCTCGGGCGACGTCCTGACCGACATCGACTTGAGCTCGCTCGTCCGCTACCACCGCGAGAAGGGCG
>DATADF010000242.1:0-4179 GCA_036258695.1 Actinomycetota bacterium | reverse complement strand
TGTCGAGAATGATCCCCCGTCCCCAACGGTCGTGCTCGCCCTCCTGGCCAACCTTGAACAGCGACAGGTCCTTCTTGGCAAACGTCGCCTGGGCGGCACGTTTCTCCTCATCCTTTAGTAGCTCCAGGGGAACCTCCGCGAGAAAACGAGAGGGTGGGTTGTAGCTGACCGACCCCCACAGGCTGCGGCTCCATGCGTTCAGCAAGTATAGGCGCTCGCGCGCCCGAGTGATGCCGACGTAGCAGAGGCGACGCTCCTCCTCGAGCTGCTCTGGCTCGGTGAGCGATCGGATGTGGGGGAAGACGCCTTCCTCCAGACCGACGATGAAGACGACCGGGAACTCGAGGCCCTTCGCGTTGTGCAGCGTCATTAGGCTGACCCCCGCCTCCTCGCCCTCGACGAGGTCGGTGTCGGTGATCAACGCGATCTGTTCGAGAAACTCCTGCAGGCTGGGCTCCTCGGCGCGGCTCATGTATTCCGCTGCGACTCCGGCGAGCTCCTTGAGGTTCTCCTGTCGGGAGAGCGCCTCGAAGGTGCGTTCGGCAGTGAGTTCCTCCATGTAGCCGGTTATCTCCCACGTCAGCTCGACGATCTCGTCGACCGGCCGACGCTCCTCCGCGGCCTCACGTATGCGCGAAAAGAGTCGTGCGATTTCGAGAACCCCGCCGAGCGATCGCTTTGTAAGGCCCGGCACCTCCTCCGCGCGCTCGAAGGCTCGACCAAGAGTGATCGCCTCGCGGCGTGAGAACTCGACGAGACGACCGATGGACGTGTCCCCGACGCCGCGCCGGGGCGCTTGGGCGGCGCGCGCAATGCTGACGGCGTCGGCGGGATTCATCGCACCCCGCAGCCACGCCATCAGATCCTTTACTTCCTTGCGCTCGTAGAACCCCACCCCCCCGACGACCCGATAGGGAATCTCTTGCTTGGCGAAGATCTCTTCGAGAACTCGGGATTGGGCATTGGTCCGATAGAACACCGTCATGTCCGCGAGCGCGTGGCCCGTATCGCGGAGGCGCGCTATCTCCTGAGCGACCCACAAGGCCTCGTCGTGCTCGTTTTCGGCGTGATAGCGCGTGATGAGGTCACCGGCTGCAGCCTCCGTCCACAACGACTTTGGCCTTCGCATCACGTTGTTCTCGATCACGGCGTTTGCCGCGTTGAGGATCGTCGAGGTCGAGCGATAGTTCTGCTCCAAGGTGATCACTCGCACGTCCGGCCAGTCGCGCTCGAAGTCGAGCAAGTTCTTGATCGTCGCTCCCCTAAATGCGTAGATCCCTTGGTCCACGTCGCCGACCACGAAGATGTTGCGCCACTTCCCCGCGATCAATGTCGCCCAGCGGGCTTGCGCGTGGTTGGTGTCTTGGAACTCGTCGATCAACACATGCACGAATCGGGACTGATAGTGGTGGAGGGTATCCGGGAACTTGTCAAACACCTCGACCGTGCGCATGATCAAGTCGTCGAAGTCGAACGCCGACGCCTCGCGCAGCCTGCGCTCGTATTCGACGTAGATCTCGGCGACTTTCCTCTCCCAAGGGTTGGTCGTGAACTCGGAGAACAGACCGGCGTCCATGAGTTTGTTCTTGGCGTCCGAGATCACAGCCGCCGCAGCGCGCGGTGGGATCCGCTTTGGATCGATGTTCAGCTCTTTCATGCAGAGCTTGATCAAACGTTCTGAATCCGCGGCGTCGTAGATCGAAAACGAACTCGAGATCCCGAGCCGCGGCGCTTCCCGTCGGAGGATCCGCACGCAGGCGGAGTGAAACGTGGAGACCCACATCTTCTCGGCCACCGCACCGACCAGATCGACGACACGCCGCTTCATCTCGTCGGCGGCCTTGTTCGTGAATGTGATTGCGATGATTCCGAAAGGCGAGATGCCGTTGTAGATGAGGTGTGCGATCCGGTGGGTTAGAACGCGCGTCTTGCCCGAGCCCGCGCCGGCGACTACGAGAACCGGCCCGGCCGGATGCTCGACGGCCTCTCGCTGTACGGGGTTCAGGCCCGCTAGGTAGTCCTGCGACACGCCTTGATTATCGGGTTCGAACACGATTGCCCAGCGCCGACACGGCGCGGCGCTCGTCGGGGGTCAGACCGGCGACCAGGTAGGAGATGACATAGGCCACAGCACCGGCAGTGGCGGTCACAACCAGGTCGGCGAACCATCGACCTTGCACGAGGCTCGTAGCCGCCCACATGACGATCGCGGCGATGCTTGCCGGGACCAGCAATCTGGCGTAGTCGGCTTCATAGGGCTGGATACCGACGAAGCGCCTCACCAGAGCTAGGCGCGCCCACTTCGAGAGCGCAAACGTAGTCGCATTGGCGACCGCGGCCCCCTCCATGCCGTAGCGGGGACATAACCAAAAGGCGAGCCCCAGATTCACCACGAGGGATGCGGCGTAGACCGTGAGGTCCCAACCCGTACGTCCCACCATGATCAACACAAAACCGACGCTGCCGGTCGCGACATTGATGAACTGTCCGGCGATGAGGATCAGCAGCGCCGTCTCCCCCTGCTCGAACGCCGATCCGAATAAGCGCAGCACGGGATCGGGTGCGATCGCGAGAAGCAGGAAGACCGGCAAGGTCGCAGCGAGCGTCCACCGAGTCAGTCTCTTGAAAAGACGATCAAGCTCAACGCGCAACCCGCGCGCATGCATGTCGGCCACGTAGGGGCTGAACATCAGGCTGACCGAGGTAAGGAAGAGAACCAAGATCTGGCCGGCGCGGAGAGCCGCCGAGTAGAAGCCGATCTCGGGCCCGGCGGCGTACCGCGTTAGTACGAACAGATCGGTCCAGAAGAGCAGTTGCGAGAAGAGCGCCGCGGGGGCGCGGGGGCCCGCGTAACGAAATAGTCGGGCCAGGTCTCCGGGCTCATAAGGCGCGACGTCCCACCGGCGGCTCTCCTTGCGCCAGAAGTAATACGAGGCCGCCGCAGCCACTACCCACGAGACGGAGTAGGCCAACACCGCCATCCATGAAGTGCGCGCGAGTTGCCAGCCCAGAACCATCAAGACGATCCACGCGACCGGCTGGCCGGCCCAGAACACGTACAGCGTGTAACGCATGATCTTGAGCCCACGGGTGGCCGAGAGCCATACGTTGGCAAGTGCGATGAACGGCAACCCGACTGCAGCTGCCTCCACAATCCCGCGGCCCGCGACCCCCTGGATCCTGAACAGGGCCCTCACAGCGTCGGCTCCCACGAACATGGCAATTGCAAAGAGGAGGCTGATCCCGAACGCAATCGCGCCCGCGCGCGCTACCGGCGCTCGAATGCGCTCCGTACGGCCGACCCCCACCTCGATCGCCACGTCTCGCAGCACGGCCATATCCGTCCCGGCACGTGTCAGGAAGGACAGAACGAACGCCCCCATGGTTACGACCGTGACCACGCCGAAGGCCTCCGAGCCCAGCGTGTTGGAGATCAAGATCTGCGCCGCGAATGTCGCCAGCGCCGCCACGAAAATGCCGAGAACGTTCTGTCCCGTGCCGGACAGAATCGTCAGATAGTCACCGCGCCGCCCCGTATCGGGCCCGCCTACGGGGACCTCCTCCGGGCCGCTCACAACGAGTAATGCCCCGGGATCAGCCGTCGTGCCTGCGCGCGGTTACTCCCACTCGATCGTGCCGGGCGGCTTCGAGGTGATGTCGTATGCGACACGGTTCACACCGGGGACCTCGTTGACGATTCGATTTGAGATCCGCTCGAGCAAGTCGTATGGAAGTCGGGCCCAATCCGCGGTCATGGCATCCTCACTCGTCACCGCACGGAGCACGATCGGGTAGCCGTAGGTCCGCTCGTCACCCATCACGCCGACGGAACGGATCGCCGGCAGTACCGCGAAGGTTTGCCAGATCTTCTGAAGCAGTCCGGCCCGGCGGATCTCCTCGGTGACGATGGTGTCGGCAGCCCGCAAGAGCTCCAGCCTCTCTGTAGTGACGTCTCCGATGATCCTCACCGCGAGACCCGGCCCCGGGAAAGGTTGGCGCCAAACGATCTCTTCAGGAAGCCCCAGCTCGACACCGACGTGGCGAACTTCGTCCTTGAATAGATTTCGAAGCGGTTCGACCAGAGTGAACTTCATGTCCTCCGGCAGACCCCCCACGTTGTGGTGGCTCTTGATCTTGGCCGCGTCCCGTGTGCCGGACTCGATCACATCGGGATAGAGC
>DATADF010000241.1:0-9311 GCA_036258695.1 Actinomycetota bacterium | reverse complement strand
GCGCGATCTCGACGGCGAGGTCGACGAGGGCGAGAGTCCGCTCGACGCAGCGGTTGGCGCCGGGCGTGGTGCTCAAGCCGGGGATGAAGCTGCACGCCGTCGACAACGTCTCGTCGACCGTCTCTAGGAGGTTCCGGAGGCATGTGTTGGCGTCGGTCGACTGACAGGCGATGATCATGGCGTCGTTGGCCGTCTTGATCACGAGCTGGACGGTCGCGAGAACCCGACTGACGCATTCAGTGGTCGCGCTCCCCTCGCTCGAGTCGAGTGCGCTCTTTTCCAACGAGCAAGCGTTGGCCACGACGTCGTTGATCGTGTCGGCAATGTTGTCGACGCAGGTGAAGGCGTCTCCCGCCTGACACACGATCGGCAATATCGTCTTGTAGAGAATGTCGAGCACGCGGTTTGCGCAGTCCGTGGTCGTCTCACCGCCGCACGCGTAGACGACGTAGCTCTTCGCGATGCCGACGACGACCGCAAGCTGCTCGTTCACTTGGCGATTCAGCTCGCCCGCGCAGTAGCCGAGCGAGCCCGAGGGACAGACGATCCCCATGATCAGATCGGCGACGAAGTTCACATAGGGGTCGGCGCACGTCGTGAGCCCGTAAGGACAGAGCTGGTCGACGAGCTCGTAGATCAGCCGGCTGTACTTGTCCTCGCAGTACAGGGGATCGTCAGTGCCGCACGCTTCGTAGACGAGCGTGCGGACTACTGCCATGACCGGCTCGGCGCACCCGCTCTTTTCGAGGCAGGGCCGAACCAGATCCAAGATCTCCTCGACGAGCGTGTCACACCCCTCACACCCGACGTCGATCGGCGGGACCACGGCGCAGAGAGCGGACACGATGTCGCATGGACCGGGGATCACGCCGGCGGACGTTGACGCTTCGTCGGAGCTCGGCGCGGCTGAATCGCCCTCGTCGATGGGTGTCGAGGAACCTGAGTCGGATGGCGTCGTCGTCTCGGACTGAGTCGGTGTCGGCGAAGGTGAGGGCGATTCCTCAGGCGGATCGGTGGCTGGCTCCAGCGACTCCACGAACGACCCCACCGGGTGGCCCGTCGCATTGGGACGGGTGAGGCCGATCAGTCGGTTCGTGTCGTAGTCGACTGAATCGTAGGAGAAGGCCTCCTCGTTCTGCGTTCCAGGTTCGAATATCGCGTCTCCGCCGCTTGCCGCGAAGCCGCTGGCGTCCTTAAGGCGGACCTGCGCGTTGGCCCCGTACTCATGGGACGCGACCTCTTCGACGAGCTCGCTTCCGGAAGCTTGGGCGAACGATCTGGGAAGTCCGCCCGCCAAGGTCGCCGCGACGATGATGATTGCGAGCGCGACACGGCTCGCTGTTGTCCTCCCCATTGAAGCGTCCGCCCTTCGTGAGAATCTTTACCAGAGAAGGCTGCGGAGTATGACTAGACCGATCCAGCTAGTCAATGTCGGGGTCGCTCGTAACGCCCGCCCAACCGCGTCGTTCGTCCCTTTTTGCACGATTCACCTAGCGACCGACCACAACGAGACAGCGGCGTTGCGCCCGACGCGTAGCAAAAATCTGTCGCCTGTATCGAACGCCCGTCGACTCAACCGTCATCGACGGCCCGGGTTCAGGAGTTGTTCAAGTAGTCCGCGTACGTCTGGACCCGGTCTCGGGGCGGGGCCGGCACACGCGCCCAGTAGGAGATGTCGGTGTTGTGCTCCCTCCACACGCCTGTCGCGGCGCCCTGGAACCAAGCGAGTTCGCCCAGACCCTCTAGCTTCGAGAGGACGTGGCGGGCGATGTAGGTGGACATCGAGTACTTGCGGGGACCGTCAAGGATGGTGTGCCCGTAGATGGTTCGGAGGGTCTCGAAGTTCTCGGGATTCAACGCCTTGAAGCGGTCTTCGATGATGCCGTACTCGAGCCAGCCGTAGTCATCGACGTGGAAGCACTTCGAGATGTCGTCGAACAAGTTCAACTCGGCGGCCAGTCCCTCCTGCGGATAGCCCCGGACCTTGCCGACCTCATCGAACGTCCAGCTGTACGGATCTGGGGAATGTCTGCGCTCGCGTGAGCACGTGTAGAGCGTTTCTCCGCTCGGAAGGGCCGCCGACTGGACATCGTCATCCGTTCCACAGATCGGGCAGACCTGGCGCACGTTCCGCCTCCCCTAGCTCGTCCTGGTCGGAGCCGTAGAGTAGCCGTGGACGAGGGGGTGAGGATGGAGGGAGAGGTCCTTTCCGCAGAGGCACTCGAGGCGCGCTACGGCTTCATATTGCGTCAGGCCATTCCAGTCGACCGTCACGGCGACGTGCCGCGGATAGCGGTGTTCCAAGAATTGAACCCCGACGCTCCCGCGACCATTCTCTGCAGCGCGGTCGTGCAAGACGGCGCACTCGTGCTCGTGAAGTCGAAGGGTCCGGTGCCGGTGTGGGTTCGCGAGGGCACGAACCGATGGGTCAATCGCGGAACCTGGCGGGCGGTGGACCTTGACCGGACTCCCAAGAATCTGCGCCACGCCGAAGACATGACCGGACGATGGGACAGCAGCAACCACGGCCCCCTATGGGGGATCCTGCACCTCGAGAAGGTCGACCTGGCTTGACAACCGTCACCGAAGACCAGCTGCAGGAGATCGCCGCCGCGTTTGCTGTGGCCGACGTTCCAGGGCCCCAGGAGCAGGACCCGGTCCGATGGGCGCCTCGGGCTTGGGAGAGCAAGCTCGGGGACCTGGACGGTGTGCCGCCACACTTCATCGAGACGAAGTCGATCGCGCGGGCAGCGCTGCTGGAGCGGGGCCAGCGCCTCTCGGACTCGCCGGAGGATCGCCGGGCGTTTTTCATTTCGATTATGGCGTGGGGATATGGCCGCGCCTGGGGCGGTCCGTGGCGGGTCCGCCAGATGCTCTCGGACCCGGATGCGGACGACAAGATCCGGCGAGTGATCGAGCTCGTGCGAACTGAAGGCGCAGTTGCCGGATACCGAGCGCTGGCTCACGGTGGAGAAGCGCACCTGAAGTACCTGGGACCTTCCTTTGCAACGAAGCTCCTGTACTTCGCAGGGTACGGAACTGACGTCGATCCAAGGCCGCTGATCCTCGACCGACGTGTAGGTGCCGCCCTGGACACGTTCGGCATTTACCTGCGTTATGGCGCTTTCGACTCGTCGCACTATGAGGCCTACCTGGCCCTCGCCGCCGAGGTCGCAGCAGGCGCGGCCCGCAACCCGCATGACGTCGAATGGTGGCTGTTTACGCGAGGTGGCAACCGCGAGGCCTCGCCCCAGGAGGAGTCAAGAGCATGACCATCTTCGTAGATGCGAATGTCTTCCTCGATCCTTCAGGCTGACGGACGGCGATTTGGAACTGTTGAAAGCGATTGCAGATGAACTCGGCGAGCAGCTGACGGGCTCAATCGTGGCCTGGGAAGAATCGGTGCCGCTATGCGAACGGGAGGCGAGCCGGGCGTTCGAGGATCCAACGATTCATTCACTTAGGCTTGATTTTGGACTATGAGAGGAGGCGTCGGTGCCTGGGCGGAACACCGGCACGATAGCGTTCGCAACTGTTTCAAGAGTAGGGACTGAACGCCGCGGTCGAGACAGGCGTGAAAGAGCGGCGCTGCTGGAGTCGCTCGTTCCGGGCACCACCGTGGAGCGTTACGGTCGCACGTGGCGCCTCGCGAAACCATCTCTTCACGGATCCGTTGTAACCGGGCGGATTGGCTTTGAAAAGCCCGGCACTCTTGAGGAGTATTGGAACGAGAGCGCGCAGGATTTCGAGCGTGGGTTCTCGAAGCTCGGCACGGCGTCTCGGTTCGCGATCGACCTAAAGTCGCGCAGGATCGCGTTCCAGCTCCGATCCAACCGCATTAAGCCTCATACGTTCATCGGAAACTTCCAAGCGCTTCTGAACGCCGCAGCCGCAGGCCGATGGCGATGGAAAGTCGAACCAGAGTTCGTCGGAATGCCGTGGGAGAGATGGACCGATACCGTGACTCGGGTCACTAATCTGCGGATTCGACTGGAGCGCCCGAATCCGAACTTCAAGGGGCGGAAGAGAGTCGAGTCGCTGATCGAGGGGACGCGCTCGCGGATTCTTACGCTCGTCATGGAAGCTGACCCCAATGAGAGCATTGACGTCGACGACCAACTAGTTCGAGAGGCGATTGATCATGCGCGGGAGCATGGCCACGTTAAAGCCGAGGGCCGGGTAGAGGTCGATAACGAGGCCCTGCCCGTAAAGTGGGACTCAGAGGAAGATGGCGCGACCCAGCGCCGGGACGTTCCGGTCGCTCCGGATACAGGGGAGGTCCCCTTCAACAGGCTCCGAAGGGAGGTGGCGACGGCCCCCAGCGACGAGGCACTGCCCTCGCCCGAGCAGTCGTCACGCGAGACTGAGACCGAAGAATGAACATGAACAAGCTGACGGATGCTCTTGATCGCGGATCAGCCTGGTACTCGAAGAACCGGCACCACGTCCTCGGCTCGCTCGATGCGAAGATGGGCTACGGCGCCTTTGGCATTACGTTCGTCGCAGGGTCTGTCAGTGAGAACCTAAGATCAACTGCTGTTGACCTATTCCTTCCTGTGGCCGGACTCGGAATGGCCGTGCTTGGCGTGGCACTCACCGCGGTGGCCCTTCTTCTAGGGCTCCTGGGAGTCGAGTACCTGCGTGTTCTACACGACGAACAAGGCAGCCTGCATGAAGCGTTTCAACCATTCACTGTCACCGCCACGGTTGGTGGCAGCACGGCGTTGTTCAGCATCGCGTCCTTTGTGTTGTGGAACGTGCCATCGCCGCTGTCAGCAGTGGATTGGGCTGCTCGGGCGTTTGCGCTCGCAGTGACGGCCGGACTGCTCACTTGGGGGGTCGTCGGAACGATTCAAATCGTTCACGACGCCGTTTGGCACGGAGAGCAGCGAAACAAACTTCTGGACACGATCCAGGAGGCGCGGAAACTGGCAAACATGAAGAAAAGGGAGCGGCCGGGAGCCTAGAACGGAGTTCTTCGACTGATCGCACCCAGCGCACACGGTGTGCCTCGGCTCGAGAAATCCGAGCAGGATAGAGAGAGAGGTGACCCTACTTTCGTCTTGTTCCCGCTGAAGGAGTCTGAGAGAACAGCCGGCGCAGGTTGGGCTGAGGGCGGACTCAGTCTCTACTCCTGACGATCTTGTTCCTCCCCGTTGACGAACATGAACGTGACCGACGCGTATGCGTGCCACTTCGGAATGAGACTCTTGATCTGGCCGTCGTCGCGGAGGCGGTGGTGTGCGGCCCCCGGCAACATCTCTGGATCGAGTGGACGCTTCGCTGACGGATTGTGGAACACATCCATTCCTTCGATCCACGACTCACTGTAGTTGTCTTGCCGGACCTCCACCTGGAAGCCCTTTGGCTCAGACGCGTTGGGGTCGGGATCGTACTTGGTACCCGCTCGCACCAGGCGAACGCGCTTCGAGCCGAAACCGGCGACGAGGCCGATGCGATTGAACTTCGAGATCGTCGCGCTGCTGTTGAAGATGACCGCACTGACGTTCTCCGCCTCCGGGAGCCTGAAGAACCCCGACTGAACCTCCTTCGCCCCCCAGCGATGCGTTTCGACCTTCGTGGGAGTGATGACCAAGTCGCCGTTGGGAGCCCTGGTGGGCTCATGGTCGTATCCGTAGAGATAGCGCACGAGGCCGTTGCGGCTCCAAGTCATCGACATCGAAGCGTGGAAGTCGTGCACCGCGAACAGGACCGGCATTTCGGCGACGTGAGGCAACTCCCAGTACCGCTTGTCTAGTTTCTTGCAGAGCACACCCGCATATCGGATGGGGATCCACTCGTTCGTGTAAGCCCGCTCGGCCTCCGGTGTTTCGGTCGGTGGGGGTGGGAGGGGCATCCCGGCGGCGCCCTGGCTCGGGTTGACAGTAGTTGCCTCGACACAGAACTCTCCCTCCAGCGTCTGGACGACGAAGTCCGGGACCGCGTGCTCCTGGTCGACGCTTCCTACTTCGTTGAACGCGGCGAACAGGTACAGCTCCCAGATGCGCTGGTGGAATCCCGTCGTCTGGAACTGCTCGATGAAGTTGCCGTCGATGTCTTCGTACCAACGCATCATCGGGCGGATGATCTCCCTAGCCGGCGAAAGACTCTCCTGATTCGCCAGCTGCACGAAGGCCGGATTCAGCCTCTCAGGCCCATGCACCGGTTCGAAGAAGTCGACAGGCGCGCTCTCGTCGTCACCCTGTTTTCGTTGCTCCTCTAGGTCCGACAGAATGCGCTCGGCCTTCTCCGGAACGCTGGCTAGTGCTTCGTCGATCGATGAGAAGAACGGCGTCTGGTCTACCCATCTGTAGCGCTCTCTCATGTCCTTCGCCATGAACACCGCGGAGTACTCGCCGTCGGTATCGAGGAGCACAACGGCCAGGAGGCGCTCGTCGTTGAACTCGAACCAGCGAAGCTCCTTCGCCAGGAGCGCGGCTAAGGGATTTCTCGCATACGACGCCAGGGCGTCGAACCGCAACTTAGATATCTCGTTCACCGTCGCCCCCGAGCGCTGGCGTCCCGACGGAAGGCTAACGGCGCACCAGGCCCACGCCCGCCGGGCCGACGGCGCTGATCGCCTTGCTCGCTTGAACTGGTAAATTTAGGGGCAAGGCGTCATGAAAGGTAGGAAATGGCGCGGGTGGACCACGCCCCCACGGGACCTAGAGGCGGGACGACGGGCGGAACCAGGCCCCAGGGTCGTCTGCGGCCTCGGATCGGGCTCGTTCTGCTCGTAGCCGATCCATCCGAGGACCTCTCCGGCGTGATCGAGGCCCTCCGCGGCCGTGGGCTTCGTGGCGTTCTCTCGCCCCTGGGAAAGAACGTCTTCCACATCGTCAACGAGGCCGACCCGCGGGCGGTGGTCCTGCGGGCGGGTGTGTCGAGCTGGCTGGAGTTGCTCGGCTTCCTCGGACGCCGCGGGATCGCGACCATCGTCATCGGGACGCCTCAGCAGCTTCGAGCCGCCGGAGAGTCCGCGGCCGAGCCGATCGGAGTGCTTCACCCGGCCGAACCGATCGAGATAGCCGAGACGGTGGAGCTCGTCGTCGGATCTTCAAGCGACGACCTCCCCGACACGATCGATTTGGGGAACCTCGTGATCGACGTTCGCGGTCGCGCCGCCGTCATGGGTGGCCGCGACCTGCGACTTCCCCCGAAGGAATTCGACATCCTCGTGCAGCTAGCCATCCGCGCCGGAGAACCCATCGCTTCGATCGACCTCGTCCGCAAGGTCTGGCCGGACAACCCCCGCGCCTCCATCGACGACCTCCACTGCCGCGTCAAGATGCTGCGCGATGCGCTTGGTGACCGAGACCCTGCTAACCGACTGCTCGAGAATCGGCGGGGGTACGGATACGTCCTGAACCGGGCACCGATACAGGTCGATTAAAGGTTCGTTCCACCCTTCCTTCACCCCGCTTTTATGGACGGGGCCCTGCGCTCTGTGGGTTGATCGATCAGGCGAACTAGGCGAAGCGACTGTCGATCGATGATGTGGAGGCGGGCAGGACGTGAGCGCTCAAGCTATCCCCAGGGCCGCGGTTCGGGCGCGGCGCGTAGATCTCCGAGTCGTGGCGGGACTTCTCTTGTTCGTCCTCGGAATCCTCGGAAGCAGCGGGCTCGTGCGCGAGGCGAACGAGCGCACCCCTGTCTTGGTCGCGGCTCGCGCTCTCGCTCCGGGTGAGACAGTCCAACCGACCGACCTGCGCGTCGCAGAGATAGGTCTCGCTCCCGGCGTCGCCACCGTCCCGGCCGCCGACGTCCAGTCACTCGTCGGCCGCATGGTGACGACTGCCGTGGAGGAGGGTCAGGTCATTCCTCCGGCCGTCGTCGCGGAGACGTTTCCCGCCGCCGAGGAGAAGGTTGCGGTATCCGTCGAAGTACCGCCGGCGCGAGCCGCGGGAGGAACGGTGTCGCCGGGAGATCGCGTGATGCTGTTCGCGACCAAGGATCCCGGACGACCTCTCGCGCAGACGACGATGCTGCTGTCGAGCGTGGAGGTTCTCGCAGTAGAGGCAGCCGAAGGGCCGGGGGTTCAACCGACGCTGACCGTCACCTTGGGCGTATTGCCTGAGAACGCTCAACGAGTCGTCCAAGCCACCAACGCAGGAATCGTGGATCTCGTGCTCCTACCCCGAGGGGCTGACGAATGATCGTCGGCGTCACGTCGGGCAAGGGCGGTCCGGGCGCGACCGTTCTCGCGGTTCACCTCGCTGCAGAGCTCGCTCGGCGCGGTCGCAGCACGTTGCTGCTCGACCTCGATGCTTGGGGCGGTGACGTTGGTGCCTACCTCGGTCCGGAAAACCTCGACCCACGACGGGGGCTGAGGCCGCTCCTCAAGCTGGAGCACGCCCCCTCGCCTGAAGCCGTGCGACGCGAATCGCAACCCGTGGGGCAGCTTCGAGTCCTCCTGGGGCTCATCCGCCCAGAACCCGACCTGCTCAGGGGGCGCATCGATAGCGTCATCGCGGCGGCCGATCGGGTGGCGGACGTAGTCGTCGCCGACCTCGGACGGACGATTCCTGGGTCGCCTGCTTCCGAAGCGCTCCGCGTCGTGGACGCGACCGTGGTCGTCGTGCGTGCCGACCTTCAGGGGGCCCTCGCCGCGGAACGTGCGATCGCGTCGATCGCCACCGAGGTCCAACTGGTCGCGACCGCAGTCCGGGGCCAAGATGCCCCCGACATCCTGGAGCTGTCCGAGGCGTTGGAGCGGCCCGTCACGGCCACGTTCCCGCTCCTGAAGAAGCCTGCGTCCCTCACCCCGACGCGGCGGCTGCGCCGGTGCGTCTCGGATCTCGCGAGCGCTGTGCCCGGCCTCCTGGAGAGGCCGGACGAACGAGTGTCCGAGCGTCACGCGGTGCTCGCGCGATGAGAGAGGACCTACAAGCGGTCGTCGAGCGCGTGCGATCACTGGCGGCGGTCGACCTCGCTGGGATCATCACGCCCGATCGTCTCTTGGCGCCCGGCCCCGACGACGAGGCTCAAGCGTGGGCAGTGATCGCCAGACGTCTCGACGACGTTCGACGAGAGGAAGTGAACTCAGGCAACGAGATCGACGAGGCGACAGTCGACCAGATCGCCCAACGCGTGTTCGACGAGCTCCTCAGGCTCGGCCCCCTCCAGCGGCACCTCGCGGACCCCGAGGTCGAAGAGGTCATGGTCAACGGGTTCGGCACGGCCTTCGCCATTCGGTCGGGAGGGCGGAAAGAGCGCATCGCGACGGGGTTCGCGAACGAGGCCGAGCTCCAGGCGTTCGTGTCGCGGACCGTTGCCGCCACCGGCCGCCGGCTCGACCAAGCAAGTCCCGC
>DATADF010000240.1:0-6579 GCA_036258695.1 Actinomycetota bacterium | reverse complement strand
CGACCGCTGATGCCGTTTCTCCCCGAGATCACCCTGACCGACTGGCAGATCCTCGGCGTGAAACTCGCGGTCATCCTCACGGTGGTCCCCGTGTTCTCGCTTATCGGCGGCTACGTCCTGCACAAGGAGCTCGCGCACATGCAGCACCGACTGGGCCCGATGTATGCGGGTGGGTTCCACGGTTGGGCTCAGACGATCGCGGACGCGGTCAAGTTCATCTTCAAAGAAGACATCATCCCGACCGCGGCCGACAAGACGGTGTTCAAGATCGCGCCCGCGCTGATCTACGTGCCCGCGATCATGCTGTACCTCGTCATCCCGGTCGATCAGAAGCTGATCGTCGAGGACCTGGATGTCGGCGTCTTCTACCTGCTTGCGATCGGATCGGTCGCGACCATCGGGATCCTCATGGCCGGCTGGTCTAGTGCCAACAAGTACGCGCTGCTGGGGGCGCTGCGCGCTGCCGCCCAGCTGATCGCGTACGAGCTTCCGATCGTGCTGACGGCCGCAGTCGTGGCGATGCTCGCCGGCACGCTGTCGCTTGTCGGAGTCGTCGAAGCCCAGGAGTGGCCGTTCATCCTGTGGCCGCCGGGGATCGGGCTCGCGGCGTTCCTGATCTTCTTCACCGGCGCGATGGCCGAGATGACGCTGCCACCATTCGACATGCCGGTGGCGGAGTCCGAGATCATCACGGGTGCCTTCACCGAATACAGCGGCATGCGTTTCATCTTCAGCTTCTTCGGAGCGGAGATGGCGCACATGATCGTGTTCAGCGCGATTGCGGCGACGTTCTTCCTCGGGGGATATCAGCCGATCGTTCCGTGGGCGCCGCTGGGGGCCATACCCGGGATCATCTGGTTCTTCCTCAAGACCTCTTTCATGGTCTTTCTCATGATCTGGGTGCGTTTCACCTTCCCGCGACTGAGAGAGGACCAGCTGCAGAAGTTCGCATGGAAGGTGCTGATCCCCGCGAGCCTCGGTCTGATCCTCGCCACGGGGGCCTGGATCCTCTACGCACCAGACGCGCTGTGGAGCTGATGCTATGGCCATAGATCACGACGATCTGCAGGTAGACGGCGGCAAGCTGGCGCGCCAGCGCAAGCAGACCTTCGGCATCGGACTGCTGAAGGGCATGGCGGTCACGCTCAAGCACCTTTTCAAGCACAACACCGTCATCGAGTACCCCGATGTCAAGCAAGATCTCGGTGCCCGAACGCGCGGTGTGATCGCGCTCAAGGAAGAGAACTGCACCGTCTGCATGCTGTGCGGCCGCGAGTGTCCAGACTGGTGCATCTACATCGACTCCCACAAGGAGACGTTGCCTCCGAAGAGGGCCGGAGGCCGGCCGCGTAAGAGAAACGTCCTCGACCGCTTCGCGATCGACTACGCGCTGTGCATGTACTGCGGGATCTGCGTCGAGGTCTGTCCTTACGACGCCCTGTTCTGGAGCCGTGAGTACGAGTACTCGGAGTTCGACATCAGAGAGCTCACCCACGAGAAGGAAAAGCTCTCCGACTGGATGGCCACGGTGCTCCCGCCGCCGGCCCTCGAGGTCGGCGCGCTATTCCCGGGGCAGGCAGAACCCGAACTCGCGGCGCCCACTCCACCCGAGATGGCGGCACGCCCCACTTCGGTCGCGGCACGTCCGGCCACCGTTGCGCCCGCGAAGGAGGCAGCCGCAGAGGCGGCCCCCGGAGAGGTCGCCGAACGGATAGAGCAGTCGGTCGGGGCACGCACGAGCGAAGTGCTCGAGCCGGAGACAAAGGAGCCCGAGCCGGAACGCGCGCCCACCATCGGTGACACTCCCAACGTCTCGGTACCTCACGAAGCGCCGCGCCCGGTCGCGCTGGAGAGGACCGAGGATCCGCAGGCCGTCTACGACAAGGTCCTCGCCGATCAGCTCGACAAGGGATCATCGCCCCAGGTTGCAGAAGCGCGTGCGAAGGTCGCTCGCGTCAAGGCGGAGCGCGGTATTCGGCGCGTCCCGACCCCGGTGGAAGTCGACAAACCCGTGCCGAGCGCTCCGACCAAGGCCGAGCTCGGAGAGTCGCAGCCACCGGGGGTCGATCGCGGCGGTGTGGCCACGGAATCCGACAAGGTGCCATCGGGAGCTCCTCAAGCAGAGGAGCCTCAACCGCCACAGGGACCGGTCGCGCCGACGTCACACGAGCAGGCTGTAGTGGAGGAGAAGAGGCAGGAACCCGAGCCGGTTCCACCGGTACCAGAGACGGAGCCACCGCCCGACGAGCCGGTCCCGCCCGTTCCTCCGACCCCGGCGCCCGAGGCTCGCACCGCAGAGCCAACGGACACCCAATCCCCCCCTCCGCCCGCGGGCGCCACCGAGAGTGAGGCCGACGCGGTCTACGAGCGGGTACTCGCCGAGGAGAGGGCGCGTGGTGCGAGCGAGCCCGTCGCGATCGCCCGAGCCAAAGCTGCACGCCGAGCCGCGATCGAGGGGACTCAGCTCTTCTGATGTCCGAGACCTGGCAAGAGATCCTGTTCGCCTTCCTGGCCGTGACGATGTCCGGCGCGGCGGTGATGGTCGTCACGACTCGGAACGTGATCCATGCCGCCCTGTATCTCGTAGCAACGCTGGCCGGCGCGGGGGCCCTCTACATACTGTTGCTAGCCGAGTTCGTGGCCTGGGTCCAGATCCTCGTTTACGTTGGCGCAGTCGTCGTCTTGATGCTGTTCGGGCTCATGCTCACGCGCGCACCCATCGGCAAAGGTAAGTTCGACAACGACCAAAGGCTCATCGCCGCGATCTGCGCGGGGGCGATTTTCTTCATCGTCAGCTCGGTGCTCGTGAATGCCTTCCAGGGCCAGTCGATTGACCTCGCACGCGAGTCTGGAACGGTTACGAGGTCGGTGGGTGAGGTCATCTTCTCGGTCTACGTGCTGCCGTTCGAGGCGGTGTCCGTGCTGTTGCTCGCCGCCCTGATCGGGGCGATCGTCGTGGCCCGTAAGGACACTGATGCCGGTTAATTACTTCCTCATACTCTCAGCGCTGTTGTTCTCGATCGGCATCTACGGTGTGCTCGCGCGACAAAACGCCGTGCTCATCCTTCTATCCATCGAATTGATGCTGAATGCGGTCAACATCAACCTCGTGGCGTTCGCTGCCTTGTTCGGCGAGGCGGGAGTCGTCGGTCAGGTGTTTGCGCTGTTCGTCATTGCCGTCGCCGCGGCGGAGGTCGGTATCGGCCTTGCGATAGTGATCATGATCTTCCGCAATCGCCAGACCGTGGCCGTCGACGAGATGTCCTTGATGAAGTGGTGACCCAATGACCGAGCTTTGGGCCCAGGTAGAGCATGTCGAGCGCGCGGCCAAAGAGGGCGTGGTCACGGAGGTCATGTGGCTCGTACCTCTGCTGCCTTTCCTGGCCTTCTTCGCAATCCTCTTCTTCGGCAAGCGAATGCCCGACCGCGGCCACAGCCTCGGGATCGGCGCGGTCGGCATCGGACTGGCGTTGTCGCTCGTCGCTTTTGTCGAACTAGCCGCCGGCAACGCGCAAGTCGTCAAGTCGTGGACATGGTTTGAGTTCGAAAGTGGGCTGAAGCTTGAGCTCGGCATGAACTACGACTTCCTCACCGGAGTCATGTTCGTCGTCGTAACGACCGTTTCGCTGCTCGTCCAGGTGTACTCGACGGGTTACATGAAGGACGACAGTCGCTACACGTGGTTCTACGCTGCGCTGTCCCTCTTCACTTCATCGATGTTGTTCCTCGTCATCGCCAACAACTTGCTGCAGATGCTGGTTGGTTGGGAGGGCGTTGGCGTCTGCTCCTACTTCTTGATCGGTCACTACTGGGAGGAGAAAGAGAATTCCTCCGCCGCGATCAAGGCGTTCATCACCACCCGCATCGGAGATGTCGGTTTCCTATTCGGGATCTTCGTGCTGTTTATCGCGGGCCACACCTTCAACATCATCGAGTTGAACCACATGGCGGAGGAGGGGGAGCTTCACGGAACGATCCTGACCGTCGGCGCCCTGCTGCTCTTCTGCGGTGCCGTAGGCAAGTCGGCGCAGTTCCCACTCCATGTCTGGCTGCCCGATGCGATGGCCGGCCCCACGCCGGTATCGGCTCTGATCCATGCAGCCACCATGGTGGTTGCCGGTATCTACCTGGTAGCTCGCATGTTCCTGGTGTTCGAGCACGCCGGCGCGGCGTTGAATGTGGTCGCGATCATCGCCTCGGTAACGATGTTGATCGCGGCGCTTTTGGCACTGGTGCAGGACGACATCAAGCGCGTGCTGGCTTACTCCACCATTTCGCAGCTGGCTTACATGATGGCGGCGCTCGGCGTCGGCGCATACACGGCCGGCGTGTTCCACCTCTTCACCCACGCGTTCTTCAAGGCGCTGCTATTCCTGGGTGCCGGTTCGCTTATTCACGCGGCCCATACGAACAACATGAGCGAGATGGGCGGTTTACGGAAATACATGCCGCACACATTTAGAACATTCATCATCGGGTCGCTTGCGTTGGCCGGGATCTTCCCCTTGGCCGGCTTCTTCTCGAAGGACGAGATCATCGGCGGAGCCCTGCGCGCGGCAAACGAGGGTACGGCCGCGACCGCCTGGGTGGTCTTCATCGCGGCGATACTCACGGCCTTTCTCACCGCGCTCTATATGACGCGCGCCTGCATCAAGACGTTCTTGGGGGAATACCGGGGTCACGGCCACCCGCACGAGAGCCCCGGCTCGATGGTGACTCCGCTGTGGGTCCTTGCCGGGTGCAGCCTCACGGTCGGCTTCCTCGGACTGCCGGTGATCGGGCCTTTCGTCGACTGGATCAACGTTCCGGGGCATGAGCACCACGGCTTCTCGACGTTCTACAACTTGATCCTTCCCGTGGGGTCGGTTGCCATCGCCCTATTTGCGATCTTGATCGGCTACCAGATGTTCTATGCGAAGCGTTGGCATTACGACATCCTTGCGGGGCCGTTCGCGTGGATGTATCGCTTCGTAGCCAACAAGTACTACTTGGACGACATCTACATGAAGGGAATCGTGCGACCGATCCAGTACGCGTTGGCACGCGCGGCTTATTGGACCAACCAAAACATCCTCGACGGCGCCGTCAATGGCACCGCGCTCGGAACGATGGCGACCGCCCACGTCATGTACGACGACATCGATCAACAAATCGTCGACTACGCAGTGAACGGAGCGGCCGGTCTGACCGGGTGGTCCGGCGGCATCCTTCGCTACATGCAAAGCGGAAATGTGCAGCGCTATGCAGCCGTCCTTTTCACAGCCGTGGCCGTGTTCGCGGCCCTGTTTGCTCTGACCTAGGAGGATTCGATGGAGCGCGGCGATGGATTGGTATGACGCCTGGGGTGTAAGCCTCGCGACGTTCCTTCCCATTCTCGGAGCGATCGTGCTGCTGTTCGTTCCGGGAACTCAGGAGCGCCTGGTCAAGTTCATGGGCACGCTCTTTGCCGGGTTGGCGCTTGTCGCCGGAATAGGGGTCGCCGCGCGCTTCGACTACGGCCGCGCCGGCAACCTCCAGCAGGTCGTCAACGAAGAGTGGATCCCGACGATCAACGCGAACTTCCATATCGGAGTCGACGGGCTGTCACTGCCGCTCCTCGTCCTTTCGGGGCTGGTGTCCTTCCTGTGCATGATCTATCTCTGGTGGCACGTGCCGGAGCCGGGCAAGGTCAAGTCCCTCATGGCACTCATCCTGCTGCTCGAGACGGGCATGAACGGAAGCTTCATCGCGCTCGACCTCGTCCTGTTCTTCATCTTCTGGGAATTGGTCCTCGTCCCGATGTACTTCATGATCGGTGTCTGGGGAGGACCGCGGCGGGAGTACGCCGCGGTGAAGTTCTTCCTCTACACGCTGTTCGGTTCGATCTTCATGCTGCTGGGATTCCTCGCGCTGTACTTGAAGACCGGGACATTCGACATGGTCGAGCTTCGGCAGCTGGGGGCCGGCGGCATCGGATCGGAGCTGTTCCAAAACCTCACTTTCCTCGGACTTTTCCTCGGGTTCGCGATCAAGGTACCGATGTGGCCCTTCCACACCTGGCTGCCCGATGCACATACCGAGGCCCCGACCGTGGGCTCGGTGTTGCTGGCCGCGATCTTGCTGAAGATGGGGACGTATGGCTTCATTCGCATCGCCATCCCGACGCTGCCGGACGCCGCCGTCACTTACGCCCCAGCTATCGGAATCCTCGCGGTCATCGCGATCATCTACGGCGCCCTGTGTTGTCTGGCCCAGACCGATTTGAAACGGCTGATTGCCTTCTCCTCCGTAGGCCACATGGGCTTCGTGATGCTTGGTATCGCGACCCTGACCGACGCCGGCATCAACGGCGCGATCTTCGGAATGGTGGCTCACGGCCTGATCACCGGGATGTTGTTCTTCCTCGCCGGCTCGATCCACGAGCGCTATCACACGCGCGAGATATCCGAGTTGGGTGGGGTGCTCCATCAGATCCCGCGCTTTGGGTCGGTCCTCACCTACACCGCGATCGCGTCGTTGGGCTTGCCCGGACTGGCTGGGTTCTGGGGAGAGATGCTGGCGTTGCTCGGGTCGTATCAGCCCGCACCGCAGCTGAGCGAG
>DATADF010000239.1:0-6341 GCA_036258695.1 Actinomycetota bacterium | reverse complement strand
GGAACGAACTCGCTCATGGCGGGCACATGGGACAGCACCTCCGAGCGTGTCGGGCCAGTCGTCGCGAGCGCTATGAGGCGCCCAGCCCTGATGTGCGGCATCGAGGAGGGAGCAGAGTCGAACATCGCGTCGACCTCTCCCCGCAGCAGGTCAGCAAGCGCGGGTGCGGAGCCGGGATACGGCACCAGAGTCACCCTCACTCCGGTCATGAACTGGAACAGTTCGATCGCGATATGCTGCGGTGTCCCAACACCCGCGTAAGCGACCCTGAGCCGACCCGGATTGTCCCGCGCGAAGGCGAGGAACTCGGGCACCAACCTTGCCGGCACGGAGGGATTGACCTTGATCACCAGCGGCACGCGGGCGATCGACGCCACGGGTGTGATGTCGCGGGCGAAGTCGAAATCGAGGTTCTCGAACAGGCTTGCGTTGATCGCGTACACGGGGCCGCAGAGGAGCAGCGTGTGGCCATCGGGGGCTGCTCTGACGACCTCCGATGCCGCCGTATTGCCGCTCGCCCCGGGACGGTTCTCGATCACGAACGCCTGGCCGAAGTGGCTGGAGAGGAACGGCGCGACGGTCCGGGCCGCGATGTCCAGCGGTCCTCCAGCGGGGAAGCCGACCACGATGCGGACCACCCGCGATGGATACGACTGCGCTCGTGCAGACGACGGACGAGCCAGCGCGAGGGCCGCACTCGATGCCAGCTGAAGGAACCTGCGCCGGTGAATGTCCATGCTCGATCTCCGCTCCTGCCGTGACGACTTTCCTGGTCATCCCGAACGGTAGATGTCGCGCTGTCATGCAAGCAATAATGTGCTATATGCAAAATCCATATGCACAGGATATGGATTGCATGGACTTGCGACAGCTCCGGTACTTTGTGGCCGTCGCCGAGGAGGGGCACATCACCCGGGCTGCCGAACGGCTGGGGATGCAGCAGCCGCCTCTCAGCCAGCAGATCAAGGCGATCGAGCAGGAACTCGATCTGCAGCTGTTCCGCCGCAAGGCGCGTGGGGTGGAACTGACGGACGCCGGTCGCGTGCTTCTCGATCAGGCGCGGGCCGTGCTTGAACGTCTCGACCACGCTCTCCTGCTGACGCGGCGGACGGCGCGAGGCGAGCAGGGGCGGCTCTCGGTCGGGATTGCGCCGACAGCACCCTTTCACCCGTTTGTCCCGCAGGTGATGCGCGCGTTCCGGCAGGCCTACCCGCTTGTGTCCGTGATCTTCGACGAGTGCCTGAGCCGGCAGGCCGTCGAGCAACTCTGTGGCGAGCAGATCGATGTCGCGTTCGTGCGTGCGCCGATCACAGACCCGCAAGGGCTGGTCGTGCATACCCTGCTTGAGGAGCCCATGGTCGCCGCCCTGCCGGCCTCACATGAACTCGCTGGCGATCCTCGAAGCGAGCCACTTGCTCTGCGCGCTCTGGCTGAGGAGAGCTTTATCCTCTTCGGAGGCAGCGCAGGCCCAGGCATCGCGGACGCCAGTCTTGCAGCCTGTTATCGAGCTGGCTTTAGCCCTCGCCTCGGGCAGCGGGCGCCGCGGATCGCATCGACACTGGGCCTCGTCTCTGCCGGACTTGGTGTCGCGTTGGTTCCGGCCTCAATCCAGCGGCTGCAAGTGGACGGCGTGGCTTACCGCCGCCTGCTTCCGCGTGAGCGACCGACAGCCGTGTTGAACCTCATCCTGCGGCAGAACGATCCTTCCGCAGTCGTTCGAAATTTCGTCGACATGGTCCGGCGCGCTGCGCGCGACGATCGCTGGATCAAGGAGCAGCTCGAGTGATGAGCAATCTCGTGTAAGCGCGAGACGCCCACTCCGAGCCGCCCTCAATGCGAGCCTTGCCGGACCGTGTCTGGGTCTCTGATGCCAAAATGATGGTCGGCCCGCCCTCATGGACCAGTCCACACAGCCCGGGTGATCCGCCCCTCCTCGGCGACGGCCACACAGGACCGGAGCTGGCGCACGGCCCACGCGTCATATCCTGCGCATATGGATTTCACATCCAGCGCATTATTGCTCGAGCGAATGGCTGAAGCCTACCGTTCTGCGTGACCAGGAAAGTCGTCATGGCAGGAGCGGAGAGCGAGCCTGGACATCCAGCGTCCCAGGTTCCTTCGGATGGCGGGTGCGGCCCTCGCTCTCACACCTATCTGGCTACAATGATGACCCGATCGCATGGAGACGATTATGCACGCGCATAGGCCAACCGTAGCCGGCGATGACGTCACTGTCGATGAGAGGGCCGGGACCGCCACATTCACCGTCACCCGGTCCGGGAACGCGTCCCAGAAGTTCAGCGTCGATTGGGCGACGAAGGATGGGACCGTCACGGCCTGGTGGGACTATTGGGGGACCGGCGGGACGCTGAAGTTCGCAGCCGGGGAGACCACCTTGTATGAGGGGGAGGATGAGACCTTCTCTTTCAACCTGTCCACGGGACGTGCGCAGATCGCGAACGGTCACGGTCAGGCCACGATCATTGATGACGAACGCCAGGTGCCTGCTCACACTGGCGAGATCCTTGTTCAGTTCAAGCCTGGTGCCAGTGCAGCCGCGCACAAGGCTGCCGCCGCGAGCATCGGCGGAGCCATTGCGGAAAAGATCCACACGGCTGCCATGCAGGCTGCAGGAGAGGGCGAGCTCGTCCGCATCAAAATCGGCATCGGTCTAAGCCTCGAGCAGGCGATGGAGATCGTGAGCAAGCGGCCCGGTGTTGAGTTTGTGGAGCCGAACTACATCCTCTCGGTGCAGGCAACCAGCGATGATAGCTACTACATCAATGGCAGCCTGTGGGGCATGTATGGCGAGGCGACGACACCCGCGAACCAGTACGGCAGCCAAGCGGGTGAGGCCTGGGCGGGCGGCTTCACCGGAAGCACCAAGGTGGCCGTCGGTGTGATCGATAGCGGCATGGATTACACCCATCCTGATCTGTACCTGAATGTCTGGATCAATCAGGCGGAGATCCCGACCACGATCAAGAACACGCTGCAGGATTACGACGGCGACCGCGCGTACACGTTCCGCGACCTGAACTATCGTGGTGCAAACACCCGGGAAGTCCTCAGCGATGGAAGACTGCGCTTCGACTACAATGGCAACGGTCGGGTTGACGGGCGCGATCTTCTCAGCACCACGAGCAAGAGGTCGCCGTGGGAAGACGGCCGTGACAGTGCCGCGGACAAGAGCGCGTACGTCGACGACCTCATCGGCTGGAACTTCGTCAGGAACACCAATGATCCCTATGACGACAACGATCATGGCACGCACGTTGCTGGCACAATCGGTGCCCTGGAGTCCGCCGGCGCAACTGGCGTTGTCGGCGTGAACTGGAATGTTCAGATGGTCGCCCTGAAGTTCCTGGGCGCTAGCGGCTCTGGTTCGCTCTCGAATGCAATCAAAGCAATTGACTACTTCACAGAGGCGGGCGGCGATCACGCTGGCGTCGTGGACTTTGCCGCCACGAACAATTCCTGGGGTGGCGGCGGCTACTCGCAAGCTCTTCTGGACGCGATCACGCGGGGAGCAATAGGCCCCGACCTCAATAAGGTCGCTCGAGGCGATGGTATTCTGTTCGTCGCGGCGGCAGGCAATAACGGGTCGAACAATGATGGGACAGCCCATTACCCCTCGAACTACAACACGACAGCCGGAGCTGGATACGACGCCGTGATTTCTGTTGCGTCCATCGACAGCAATGGTGATCTTTCTTCCTTCTCGAACTGGGGCAACAATACGGTTGATCTAGCTGCACCTGGGCGGGACATCTGGTCAACCGTTCCCGGTGGGGGCTATGCCTCTTTCAACGGCACCTCGATGGCAACACCGCATGTGACGGGTGCCATTGCACTGGCGGCGGCTTACGAGGGATCGGCTTTCTTTGCTGAATCCATCAAAGCGGACCTCCTCGCATCCGTGGTGAAGGATGATGGGTTGGCCCCTTACACCGTTGCAGATGGTCGGCTGGATATTGGCACCATGAGCTCCTACTGGGATCTCATCGCGTAAACGAAAGCGGCTTAGGCGGGGGGCGGAGGACGCACCACGGATGCGTTGGACAAGTCCCTTTCTTCGGAACGGGGCTGCGGAGCGATGGTGCGGGGTCGCCCGCCGCGCTTTCGCGCGGGCGACCAAGAGCGGGGAGGAGGATGCAATCCGAATCCAAGATCTACAGAAGACGTGCGCATAAGCCCCACGCGGGCTGCGCGCGTGTCTTGCGCGCGCCGGGGCTGGGGCCTCTCCCCGCGTTCCGTAACGCCGATCGCCCGCGGGGCCGGGACATGAGGCCGTTGATGGAACTGAGGCTTAGTCGCAGTCCGCGATGCCGTCCTTGTCGAACGTCGCGTAGCCGAAGCAGTGCGCGAACCCGGGTGGCTCATGCGTGGCAAGGGCCTGCTCGTAACTAAGCTTGCAGTAGGCGAGCGTCCCGTTCGGGTGAAAGACGATGGGGTGGCCTGCCGCACAGATGATATCGTAGACACGCGGAAATTTAGTGTTGGCATAGGCGGTGGCGGGTTCGCTCAGGATGCAGCGTTCCGGCACGCGTCCGTTCATTCGGGCCGGTTCCGTGCAGTGGATGAGCGTCTGCATGTGCCACATGCCATTGACCACGGTCGTGAAGCTGTAGGTTTCGGCCAGGCTCGGTCCAGCCGCCATGACGCCGATCAGTCCCAAGAGAACCCGTCGCATGCGGCCCTCCTACTCCTACAGGGGCAATGGTAGCGCCCCTCGCGCGTGCACGAAAGCAGCCTCGCGCCTGCCATTCGCGTAACAAGCGTTTATGAAGCCGTGAATAGGCGTATTCTTTGGATCGCCGCTCGGACCGCCTCTTGGCGTCATGGAATCATTCGGCTGGCCACGAAAGCAGTCGGAATGCTCCGGTCGTTGCTGGCCGGCCTGTCGAGCCACCGGGATCGGCGCTAAGGCGACATCGGCGTGACCGTCGTGAACGCAGCCGGCGCTCCCGTCGAAATCGGATCAGCCCTAGGGGAATGGCGGTCCGCCGAGGAGGTCTTGGAGAGGCATTCTTGTGCCCCCCTAGGCAAAAACCTCTTCCATCGTCGGAATCTTTACCGCCGCCAAGAGCCTGGATACCATAGAGCTCGTCCCGGCAACGGGCGTGGCCGCAAGCGGCGGTTTCGCAACCCGAGAGGTGGTAATGAGTATCGGCGGACGCGATCTTCGAACGATTTTGCGGGCTGCGGTCGAAAAGAGGCATTATGTTGCTCTCTGGAACACGTTCAAGGTACACAAAAAGCCGATCAACGTACTGTCTGATTATCTGTTGGGCCATGGCAAGTACCCGCGAAAAATAGAGGTTCATACGAGGCTTGGCGAAATCGACCTTGCTTTGTTTTCTAGAGACGATCTTATCACAGTGAATGAGATATTCTGCAGAAAGGATTATCCCACTGAGGCTGAAGACAAGGTCATAGTCGACTTCGGGTCTAATATCGGCATATCGGCAGCTTATTTTATGACTCAAGCGCCTCATTCATATACTTACCTGTTCGAGCCGCTGCCCATGAACGTATCGAGACTCAGAGATAATCTGAAGCCTTTTGATGGACGTTTCACGATTCATGAATGTGCCGTCTGGCTCGCAAATGGCACAGTTGAGTTCGGATGGGAGGACACGGGCCGCTATGGCGGCATCGGCCTCAAAAAGGATCATTCGATCGTTGTCGAAAGTGTCGACTCGAACGAGATTCTTCGAAAACTCATCGACTCTCATGGTCGGATCGACATCTTGAAGATTGATGTCGAAAGCTTCGAGAGGGAATTGGTCGAGCGCATTCCGGATGATGTGGCGCAGCGAATAAATCGCATCTACGTGGAGTTTAAGTTTGAAAACAATCCTTTGAGCCGGACTCACCGTCTTTCGCAATACGGGAGCGTAACTCACTTCGTGAGAGCCTGATCGGAGAAGGGAAGGCTCGCGCCGGCCAGAACGGCGCTTCGGCCGCTCTCGAACCCGGTACGACACAGGGCGCGGACCGCGACCTCCTGCTCGGCTTCCCTTACCCTCGGCTCGGTCTTCGGCATAAGATAGCCGCCCGCTCTTCAGGCCGGACGAGATCGGTGAGGCGCCTGCGCATCCTGCTGCTGATCACGGTGTGGCTGCTCGGCGTTGCGGCTCCGGGCTCGCCGTGGTCCGCATTCGCCCAAGCTCCGAGCCGGACCGCCCGCGTCGGCGTGCTTCTCCAGGTGCCGGCCTCCGCCCCGGCCGTGCAGCCGCTCTGGCAGGCCCTCGTCGAGGGCCTGCGCCAGCGCGGGTGGGAGGAGGGACGCAACCTCGTCCTGGAGGGTCGCTTCGCCGGTCAGGACCCGGAGCGAT
>DATADF010000238.1:0-6857 GCA_036258695.1 Actinomycetota bacterium | reverse complement strand
ACTCCACATAGCCGTCGCGGTAGCCGAGCCAGAGGACCTCACCTATTCCCACGACCGCGGCTGCCTTCTCGGACTCCTCCTTGCGAACGGCCTCGAGCCGCTCCCCCATCAGCTCACGATCCTGCGTTCCGGTGGAGCCGTCGGTGACGATCGTGAGAGTGATGTCGGCCCCCTCATCGCTCCAGCGAGCCAGCGTCCCCGCGCAGCCGAACTCCATGTCGTCGGGGTGCGCAGTGACGACCAAGACGCGAAAGGGCGCCTTTCGGATCACGCAGTCTTGAAGATCAACACATCCGTGGGCGAGTGGTGAGAGATGCGGTTCGGCACGTTGCCGAGCATGAACCGCTTCGCTCCGCTCATTCCCACGCTTCCCACGGCGACCACATCGAAGCCTTCCTTCTCGGCGACCGAGAGCAAAGCCTCCGCGGGCTGACCCTCCACTGCGCGCACCTCCGCCTGTACATCGAACTTCTGTGTGTGCTCTTGAGCGCGGTCCAACACGTCCTCGGCCTGAGCCGCCGCGGCGATACGCCAGCGAAACTCTTCGGGGATCTCCTGCGATTTGCCCCACGTCTTCCACTGCGTCAGTGGATCCCCTGCGGTTTTCAATTGCGCGAGCTCCTGCGGCGTCAAGGGCTCGTAGGCACAGACGACCACGGGCGAGATGCCCAAGGCCTTCGCGAGCTGCGCGGACATCTCGACGGCCCGCGTCGCGGTCGGCGACCCATCCGTGCCGACGAGGATGCGCTTGTACTCCCCGACGTTGGGGGGCGGCGGATCCGTTTTCACGATCAAGAGGTCGCGCGTCGCATGATGCGAGACCTTGTTCGGCACGCTGCCCAGAAGAAAGCGCCGCGCTCCGCTCATCCCCACGCTGCCGACGACCAAGAGATCGGCCTCCAGCTGCTCACATTGGGAGACCAGGACATCGGGTGGATTTCCATCTTCGGCGATGGCGCGCGCGCCGTACTGTTTTGCAAGTTCCTCGAAGTCGTCCCCGCCCTTACCCGCGTTTACGAGGATGAGCTCCGATTTCAGGGCACTGGCGAGAGCGTGCGCCCGGTCCGTCGCCACACGAGCAGTGGCCGACATGTCCGTCCCCGCCACGATCCTTTCGTACACGCGAAGCCTCCTCTCAAACTTTCTTCGCAGAGCGGATTGCAAGGGTGCAGCGAGCGACGGCGACCATCTCGCCGTTCTCGTCGACGAGGTCTATGCCCCAGACATGCGTCGTACGACCTCGCCGTATTGGAGTTGCCGTCGCTACGACCTTTCCGTCCCGTCGGGCTCTGAGATGGGTGATGTTCAGGTCGACGCCGACGGAATACTCACCGTTCTCGTAATCGCTGCTCAGGTACGCCCCTATGGAGGCCGCGCTTTCCGCGATCGTTGCGGAAGCCCCTCCATGTAGAAGACCGAAAGGTTGGTAAACGGCGGGCCCCACGTCCATCTCTAGAACGACCTTGTCGGGAGTCGCCTCCAGAATCCGGATGCCGAGCTTCTCGTGAATGGTGCCGTCGTAGACACCGCTGCCTGCGAGGTCGAGTGTGTTAGCCGCAACCTGCCGGGCGTCGGAGGCCTCGATCATCGGGCGATGCTACAAGCGCGCAGCCGTCGAACTCAGGGCCCCTACGATGGAATAGTGACCGCTCGCTCCTTCGGAACGCTGCTCATCGGATTGGGCTTGGCCATTGCGGCGCTCGGCCTCTTGCTCACGACCGGCCTCCTCGGCTGGTTTGGACGGCTTCCCGGAGACATCCGGATAGAAGGCGAAAGCACACGCGTCTATATCCCGCTCACTTCGATGATCTTGATCTCCGCGGCCGTAACGGTCGTGCTGAACCTCGTCCGTCGTTTGCTGTAACGAGCGCGGGTCTGGACCAGAGCGATCCGGTTGGTTGGAGAGCCGCTAGGGCAGCGGGTCGGGGACGAGGCTCGCAGTCGCAAGCCCGGCGGGCGCAAGCTGCAGCATTCGCCCGATCGTCGTCCCACAGTTCCATGCTGGGAGAGTGGCACCGCCCACGAAGATGTGGGTGACGTTCCCGGCCGCGGCTCCGAGTGCATTGCGCGCCCCCGAGCCGGAATCGCCGAGGTTTATGGCCCCCATCCAGCAGTACGCGTCGGGCGCGTGCACCTCGCCTACGAACGTAACGAGCCCTGCACGCGGGGTACCCCCCGTGCCGATGCCGAGCCCGTGGCCGACGTGTTCGATCACATCGCCGAATCCGGGATTCTCGGCGCCCGTCGGACCGGCGATCATCGCCATGGAGGGGTTCACGAGTTCAGCCATCTCGGGATGAACTTGAATCGCCGCGAAGTCATCGCCCACTCCGTTGTTGACGCTCACCACGGTCGTTCCGATGTTCATGAGCACACCGGGTGCAGCGACGATCGTGACCTCATCGCCTGGGTCCGTGCAATGCCCGGCGGTGCCGATATAGGGCGCCGACTCGCTCCCAAAAACAAAGTTCATCGTGCACCACGAAGGGAAGATCATCCACGAGCCCGGACGGATTCCCGTAAACAGCAGTGCGCTATCCGTTTCCTCACGCGCCCGCCGAGGAAGCGGCACGCCCTTTCCCTTCTCCGCAGCGGCCACAACCTTCCTGTGCAGTTCCGGCGTGTACCAGTCGGGGGTCTCGCGCTTTAGCTCGATCCAGCGGCCCTCGGCTGGTGAGGTGGTCGTTCCGGCAGCCGAAGTCGCGGCGACGGCGTTCGCGGCAAGAGTCGCAAGCAACGCAAGCGCCACGCCGGTCAATCGTCGACTTCGTCTCATGGTTCCTCCAACCAACAGTCCGTGGGAGGGTTTTACCCGCCGACGTCCCTTAGGAAAGCTGGGACTCGCGAAAACTATTCGACCGGTAGATCCAGCGGAAACGCGCCGCGGACCTCCGCCTTGCGCACCTGCATGAACACCGCGGCGGCGACCATGTGGCCATCCTGCTGGCGCGTGATCTTGGCGTCCGTTACCGGGAAGAACGCTCGCTCGTCGTTGATCAAGTGCTCCCAGGCATCCGAGAAACGCGTCGCTTCCGGGGGCAGGTAGACGGTTCCCTCGATCTGATACCTGTCGAGTAGCAGCAGGACTTCCACCGGCAAGACCTTCCTCTTGCGACCGTTCGTGCTCGGCTCCGTGGTTGCCCGCGCTTCCTGATGGAGAAGAAGGTCTATTTTCGTCATCAGAGCCGAGGCGGCAAAAGGCTTGGCCAAGACCTGGCAGCCGAGTTCCTCGGCTTGGCGGTTCGTCTCCTCATCGACTTCATCCGCCAAAACCATCACCGGTAGCTCTTTGAACTGAGCTTCTTGCCGAAGCCGCTCCACAAAGCGCCAGCCGTTTGCCCCCGTGAGTCGCAGATCGACTACCGCCGCATCGGGGCCGTGTTCGTTCAGCTCCCGCCAGCCTTCGTCGAGGTTCGCGGCGAAGTGGGCTCCTATCCCCGCGTCCTCGAGGTGATAGCGCATCAACGCAACGACCGAGGGCTGCTCTTCGATAACCAGGACCTTGGGCATGGGTCCCATCATGCCCTCTAAGCCCCGAAGTTGGAAACACCCGTCGGCCCACCCCGCGCCCGGGCACCGGCGGGCGATGGTGGACTGCCCTTGCAAATCGGGTAGACCATGACAAACCGGCATCGATTAGGGGGCTTGCCATGGGTGACGACCCCAAGCAGTATCTGGCTGCGCATATCCGTGAAGCCCTTGCACAGGATCCGCGCGTCAACGATCTGAACATTCAGGTAAACGTGGCCGGCAGGAAGCTGTTTCTTACCGGCAACGTGCCGACCGAAGAGCGCTGCAAGACAATCGCAGCCGTCGTGCGTGAGTTGGTCCCGGACTATGAAGTGCACAACGAGGTGACGGTCCAATCGCTTGAGCCCGCGGGCGACATGGAGAAGCTGTCGTGATTCGTCTGGCCGCCGTCGGCGATGTGCATTTTGGCCTGGACTCCGCAAACACTCTGCGTCCCCACCTCGAGGGATTGTCCGAGCGCGCCGATGCCCTTCTGCTGGCGGGCGACCTGACACGCTCCGGACGTCTTGCAGAGGCACGCGTCTTAGCCGATGAGCTGCGCGGACTGAACACACCCGTAGTGGCGGTGTTGGGCAACCACGACTACCACTGCGATGAACAGGACGAGATCACCAATGCCATCGCTGATGCCGGGGTGCACGTGTTGGAGGGCGACCACATCCGGCTCGAGTTCGATAACGACGCGATTGGTATCGCCGGGGTCAAAGGTTTCGGAGGAGGATTCGCCGGCGCGTGCGGCACTGAGTTCGGAGAGCCTGAGATGAAGTCTTTCATCAGGCACACTCGCACGACGGCGGAGAGATTGGCGAAGGCCCTCGACCAGCTCCCGGCGAACGAACAACGCGTCGTCTTAATGCACTACTCGCCGATAAAGGGAACGCTACTCGGCGAGCGCCTCGAGATTTACCCCTTCCTCGGTAGCTACCTGCTTGCCGAAGTAGCCGATCGGGCTGGCGTCAGCATCATCTTTCACGGTCATGCGCACGGAGGCACGGAGAAGGGCGTTACTCCGGGCGGGGTCCACGTCCGCAACGTGGCGCAGCCGGTGATCAAGCACGCGTACAACCTCTACTGCTTGGGGGGAAACGGACTCTCGGAGGCGAGTCCCTAGGGAAAGATCGCTGCCCGAAGTGCTTGGTCGGCTTCGTATTGCGCGTCCGAGGCCGCGCGCTCCGGCAGCGCGGTCTCGCCGGTGAGAACCGCGAAAGCAAGCTCGAGCGAGCGCTCGTTGATGGCGCCGTATCCGACGAAGGGATAGGGGTCCAGCCCGGAGGGAAGGTCGGCCCAAGTGACCGCAGTCGTGGTGCACAGCAGACAGAAAGGATTGGCCCCCGGGCCGTAGGCCGTGTAGTCGGGTGCCCGGGGTTCCCCCGCCCAATGGAGAACGCCGTCGGCCGCGCCCTCGTCGGGCAACGCCTCCGCGGTGCGGAAGTAAACGGTCTGAAGCTCCTCGAGCGTGAACTCACCATCCGCGAGCGGCCCCTCCTTGATGTCCGACTTCCCGGCCGCGACGACCCCGTCGATGATCCCCACTTGGTCGGAGCGGAGCAGCGCTCGCGCTCGCTGCACGATGGCCATTGCGCCTCCCGCCGCGTAAGGCGCCGCCGCGCTCGTGCAGCACGCGATCGGATGCCCTTCGATGTCCGTCGAGGAATCCCGCAGCGCGGTGACACCACCGTACGCGTCGGCCACGACATGAGGAGGACTGCCGGCCCAGAGGGTCAGACGCCCGTTGTCATGCCCCCCGACAATCACGACACCGGGCGGCGCAGTCGACAGGAGATAGGTCGGAGTGGGGACGAGTCCGAGAATGTACGCAGCTCCATTACCGCTCGCGGCCACCGTGAACATCTTCTCGGCGGCGGCACGAAACGCATTCGATGTCTCGTCGACTACGCGACCGCTGAGAGGTGGGGGCAGCAGCGAGATCCAAGAATTCGTCTGCACATCGATCCAGCCCTGGTCCGCAGCCCAGGTCACAGATCCCGCGCCGAGTCCCTCGATCGAAACAATGCGGGCCGTCGGCGCCAGCGACGCGAATTTCCCCTCCGCCGCCATCCGTGACGCGGTCATCGTCCCGTGTCCGTGGTCGTCGAGGATGACGTGCTCGGTGCACCCTCCGCCACCGTTCGCCGGCGGCGGCGCTTCCCGCGAACACGTGCCGCCCGAACCGAACGAGATGGCTCCTACGATCCGGGTTCCCGGAATCCAATACAGCTGACGCGGTCGGACTTGAGCCCAGACCGCTTGATCGCGCTCGATCGCCTCCTCGTACGGCAGGCCCAGTGAGAGACGCAGCGGCAGTGCGTCTTTGGGGTAGCCCTCGATATAGGTGGACGGGTGCTTGCGAGCGAGTGGCGACTTATCGCGGAAGGCCACGTTGTACGGATTGATGCCGGTGTCGATGTGCGCGATGACCCCAGGACCCAGAAAGCTCTCGGCTATGAGTCGGGCCCGAGGCGCCGCCTCGGCAGCGGCAGTAGGCGGGAACACCGTCGAGAGCACCACGGCGAGGAGCAAGAGAAGTCGCACACAGCCCGCTCTCGGTCGTATCGGTTTCAGCATGTGACACGAGGGTTCGCCCGCGATCCGGCAGCTTCCTGCTGGGTGGCATTGAGCGCGATTTGTCTCCGGTCGTGTATAGGTGGGGCATGAGACGACAATCCTCTCGGAGCGGTTGTTCCCCGACCCGGCCGCGAATGGCGGTCTGGCTCGGCGCGGTGCTGGTGCTGACGTCGGGCATGGTCGCCTGCGATCAGGAGACGGAGCCCCGGACATCGAGTGACGGTGGCCGGCCGCGCAACGTGCGCCCCGAATGCACCGGAGCCGCGCGCCTCGACGACGAGTGCCGCGATCGCATCCGGCCGCCGATCGCCCTCGTCTACCTCGAAGGCACTGCGCTGGTCACGGAGGACCTGCGCGGGCGATCGCGCGAGTTCACCGACCTGACGACCGAAGATGTCGCCGCGTCTGCCTCCGGCCGTCACGTCGCGTACGTCACCGGCTCGCCCCCTACTCTCAATCTTTTTACTCCCGCGACCGACTCGAGAGTCCCTCTTGGGCCGGGAATCGATCCGGTCTGGTCCCAGATCGACAACCGATTGGCGTGGTTGCAACCCACAAAACCCTGCGAAGGCGAGACCTGCGTACCCGAGGGCAAGGTCGTTGCCCAGGAGATAGGCGTCGGCGAGGAGCGGGTGCTACTGGAGTCCGGCACGTGGCGGATCCTGGGCTGGGCCGGCAGCTCCCTGCATGTCGCCGATCCGTCGCAACCCGAACAAGTTCTTTCCGTTCCCGGCGATGGGGCGGGCCGGCCCACCGAAATG
>DATADF010000237.1:0-4113 GCA_036258695.1 Actinomycetota bacterium | reverse complement strand
GGGCCACCCCGGCGTGGCCGAACATCAGGCGACGGCCGTCGGGAAGGATGAATTGCCACGAGCGGTCGAAATCGGTCTTCGGAATCACGTCCATGAAGGGTTGCGCGTCGGGATGGTTGTTGGCTAGTAGCGCGAGCTCCTCATGTTTGTCTAGTCGTGCGACGGCACGCGCCGCGGCTCGGCAGAAGCGTCACTTGCCGTCGTAGATGAGAAGAGGGCGGGCCGTGTGCGGCAGAGGCGGAGGCATCGACTAGCTCCCCGATTCCCGGAGGGCCGGCTCGGTGGGTTCGCCGACTACTTGATCGCCGAACAGGATTCGCACCTCTTTGTCCGGGGACGCGCCCTCGATCGGCTCCAGACCCGCTTGCTCCGGGCTGTCCGCGTCGAGTCGTGCCACGTACTCTTCTAGACGGCTCATCAGAAATAGAAGACCCGCGATGGTCAGGGGCCACAGAACGAGTATCGCCAACAACAGGATCTGGTAAGGAGTCACGCGCACAGTGTCTCAGACGCAAGCCGTCAACGTCGCGGATATCGCTCCACTCGTTAACCGCGACCGCGTCACAGAGATACTGCGGGAACTCGTCCGTATCCCGTCGGAGAATCCGCCCGGAAACGAGCTCGAGGTGGCCCGCCTAGTGCAGGAGTACTGCGAGCAAGCGGGCCTCGAGGTGGTCGTGCACGAGGTTGAGCGGAATCGTCCCAATGTGATTGCCAGGCTGCGCGCCGGCGACGGCCCGACCGTAGCTTTCTGCACGCATCTCGATGTCGTGCCCGCAGGTGACCTCGCGTCGTGGGTGCATGCGCCATTCGATGCCCACATCGGGGACGGGCGTCTCCACGGGCGCGGGGCTTCTGATGCGAAGGGACCGCTGGCCGCGGCACTAGAGGCGGTGGTTGCGCTGCGCGCCCTCGGAGCCGAACTCGTCGGCACGCTCGAGCTCGTGCTGGTCTCCGACGAGGAGGCGATGGGATTCAAGGGGGCGGGACATCTGGTCGCTGAGAAGTTGGTGCGTCCCGACCTGGCGATCGTGGGAGAGCCAACGTCTCTGCGCGTCGTTCACGCGCAGCGCGGGGCTTATTGGTTCGAGATCACGACGCATGGCCGCGCCGCGCACGGATCCGCCCCCGAGAGAGGGGCAAGCGCCATCCGGCACATGGCCGAGATCATCGTGCACCTCGAGGAGACGTTGCCCAAGATGTCTCATCGCGTGCTGGGGGGACCAAGCATCAACGTCGGGACGATCCGCGGAGGCTCGAAAGTGAACATCGTGCCCGCGCGCTGCACGATCGAGGTGGATCGGCGCACCATTCCGGGCGAGTCACCGGAGCAGGTGGAGGCATCGATTGCCGCGGCCGTCGATCTCGCCCGCGAGTCGTTTCCCGACCTCGACGCCACCGTGAACCTCGCATTGTCGGCGCAGCCCTTCGAGGTGGCCGAGGACTCCCGGATAGTTACCGAGGTCACGCGCGCGGCCGCCGAAGTGAGCGGCGCGGCGGCCGAGCTGATGGGCTTTCGCGGTGCTTCGGATGCTCGCTTCTTGGCCGAGGCAGGCGCCGAGGTCGTCGTTTGCGGGCCGGGCCAGATCGAGCTCGCCCATACGAGCGACGAATCGATCGACCTGGAGGAACTGGAGCGCGGCGCGCGGCTTTACGCCCTCGCCTTTGCACGCCTGCTGGCTCCGCCCCACTAGGGTTTTCCGATGGCGGATTTCTCGTGGTCGGCCGTGCTGTCCAAGTTGCTGGAGGGCCGCGACCTGACAGAGGACGAGGCGGCGTCCGCTATGGGCGAGATCATGAACGGGGGTGCGACGGCCTCGCAGGTCGCGGGCTTCGTAGTTGCTCTGCGGGCCAAGGGCGAAAGCGTCCAGGAGATCGCCGGCCTCGTGCGGACGATGCGGGCGCTGTCGGAGAAGGTCGAGGTGGACGGGCAGGTGCTCGATACCTGCGGCACGGGAGGGGATCGCGCCGGCACGTTCAACGTCTCAACAGCGGCCGCGCTCGTCTGTGCCGGGGCGGGAGTGAGGGTGGCCAAACACGGAAACCGCGCCGCGTCCTCGCGCTGCGGGTCGGCCGATGTGCTCGAGGCCCTCGGGGTCCGCATCGACCTCCCGCCCGCCGGAGTCGCAGAATGCATCGCAGCCGCCGGCATCGGCTTCTGTTTCGCGCCGGTGTTCCATCCGTCGATGAGATTCGCAGCGGAGCCTCGGCGTGAGCTTGCGATTCCCACGGTCTTCAACTTTCTGGGACCACTTACCAACCCGGCAGGGGCGACGCGTCAGGCGCTCGGGGTCTCGGACGAGCGCATGCTCCCCAAGATGGTCGACGTCTTGGCGCGGCTCGGCAGCGAGCGCGTTGTCGCATTCCACGGCCACGGCGGTCTCGACGAGCTGGCACTGACGGGCCCCTCCAGGATCGTCGAACTCAACGACGGAGCGACGCGCGAGAGCTCGCTCGACCCCACGGATCTAGGGCTCGAACCGGCCCCACTCGAAGCGGTTGCCGGTGGCTCCTCGGAGGAGAACGCGGCCGCGATCCACAAAGTTCTCGCGGGGGAGACGGGGGCCCGGCGCGACATCGTCTGCCTTAACGCCGCCGCCGGATTTCTGGCCGCGGGGCTCGTCGAGGATATGCAACAGGGCATCGACCAAGCGCGCGCGACGTTGGATTCGGGCGCGGCCGCAGACGCCCTGGATCGCTTGATCGAAGCATCCACAGGCTGGAGCAAGTGATGACCCGGCCGTGCGATCACACGAGGAGGTAACAACATCTACAGATGTGATGCCTGCGGCAACAAGACACGTTTCGACGTTATAGAGCGAAAACGTGTGAAGGCGTTCCACCACTTCAGCCTCGGCGGGGAACTGAACGTGGAGGAAGAGGAGACCCTCGAGCGCGTGGTTGAGCGTGTCGTGTGTCGTTGGTGCGGATCCTCCGACGCGATAACGGAAGAGCCATTGCTCTACGCGGCCCCCGAAGACCAAGGCCCGGGCTCCGAATCGGCATGAGCGCGCTTCCTCTCGAGGGGGTGCGTGTGCTCGACCTGACGCGCCTTCTTCCCGGCGGTTACGCGACCCTGATGCTGGCCGACCTGGGCGCGGACGTCGTCAAGGTCGAGGAGCCCGGACGCGCGGATTACACGCGCTGGTTGCCTCCCCAGGTCGGCGATTCCTCGGCGGCGCACATCGCCCTGAATCGAAACAAGCGCTCGATAACGCTGAATCTCAAGACCGCGCGTGGAAAAGACATCTTCCGCAAGCTGGTCCCGCGGTTCGACGTTCTGGTGGAGTCCTTCCGCCCGGGCAAGATGGCCGCCCTCGAGCTCGGTTGGGAGTCGTTGCAAGACCTCCATCCGCAGCTCATCTACTGCGCAATCACCGGATACGGGCAGGACGGTCCGCGCGCACAAGAGGTCGGACATGACATCAACTACATGGGCTATGCCGGCGCGCTCGGTATCACCGGCGAGGAGGGCAGGGCACCGGTGATACCCGGTGTACAGGTCGCCGACCTCGGGGGTGGGGGTATGGCCGCCGTCATCTCCATACTGCTCGCTCTCAGAAAGCGCGATGCCGAAGGAGTCGGAAGTTTTTGCGACGTGTCGATGATGGATGGCGTGGTCTCTTGGCTCGGAATTCACGCCGCTGCCTACAGGGCCACCGGTGACATCCCGCAGCCCGAGCTCATGCCGTTGAACGGTGGTTATCCCTGCTACCGGGTTTATCCCGCGGCCGATGGCTGGCTGACCGTCGGCGCGCTCGAGCCACAATTTTGGTCCGCGCTCTGCAGCGCGATTGGACGCGACGATCTCGTGGGCGATGCGTTCGCCTCGGGCCGCCGCCGCGCCCAGGTCATCGGTGAGCTCGAGGAGCTTTTCGAGACCAAGACGCGAGCCGAGTGGATGCGTAAGCTGGCGGGGCTAGATGTCTGCGTCGCGCCGGTGAACGATTTCTCCGAGGCATTCGCGGATGAGCAAGCGTCCCATCGACAGATGGTCGTCGAAGAAGACCTCCCCGAAGTCGGGTCGTGGAGTCACATCGGCAACCCGGTCCGCGTCGGTGAACGCGCGGAGCGACTACTTCGTATCCCACCGCCCAGCTTGGGCGGTGGGAT
>DATADF010000236.1:0-2228 GCA_036258695.1 Actinomycetota bacterium | reverse complement strand
CCCGCGCCGGTTCGGCGATTCCTTCCCGAGCACATCAAGCTGATCTTCGAGGGTGCCATCGAGCCCGGGAAGGTCTTCGACCTCACCCTTCCGTTACACGAGGTTGCTGAGGGCTACCGGGCGATGGAGGAGCGCAGGGCGATAAAGGTGCTGCTTGATCCGAGCTAATGCTGAACGAAGGCCCAGCCGAGCAACTCATCGAGGTCTCTTCAGACCAATCGGGAGCGCGTTCACACGAAGCCGATAGGCAACCCAATGGCGCCTCATAGCCAACCCGGCACGCGCCCCGCCTGCTCGATCCACTCGAGCATCTCCGGTCCCTCCGCCTCTTCCAGCGTCTTCACCTTGACGTAGCATGTCCGTTCGGTGGTTCCAAGCGGCGGCGGAGGGTCGAATTCCGCGCCGCCGAAGAAGACGACGTTTACGGAGACGTCGTAGGCGACCATCTCGATGATCCACCCGCGTTCTGGTAACCCGTAGTACGCCTTCTTCCACTTGACGGCGTATCGAAGCCCGGGGATCGTCTCGCGGATCAATTCGTCCAACCGCTTGACGATGGGATGCAGATCCGGCATCACGCGCCGGATCCAATCCTCGACGTCGGCGTGGCTATCCGATGGCACAGGCGGCTTTCGGGCCGCATTTGGCTTGGGAGCTTTCATCGCACGCTCTCCTCTGTGGCCCAACTTCCAGCGATCGACCCGCGCACCGCGAGGCCGAGCGCTGAGTCCGATCGCGAGCGTAACGGCCGACCGCACACTCGTCGTGCCGACCGAGGGCGCCGCGCAGCGGAGAACACAGGATTGCGCCCATGGGTCACTTCACAACTTCGAAGCGCAGGTGCGTTGCGCCCGGGGTCTCGATGCACCCGATCCCTTTGAGCTCGATACCCGCCGGGGTCGGAGCGTCGAACAGTCGCACGCCGTCCCCGAGCAGGATGGGGACGAGGTGGATCTCCATCTCGTCGACCAGCCCCGCCTTCAGATACTCCCGGATGATGGTCCCGCCGCCCCAGATGCTCACGTTCTTCCCGCCGGCCGCGGCGCGAGCCTGGTCGAGGCCGGCGTCGATGTCGGTAACGAAGTTGTATGTAGTGCCGCCTTGCATCGGGATCGGCTCTCGCGCCTGGTGAGTCAGAACAAACACGGGCATCCCGAATGGTGGAGGATCCCCCCACGGCTCGAACCCGGCATCGAACATCCGCTTGCCGATCAGGACAGCTCCCGTGGAGGTGTAAAGGTCGGCGACCAGCTCAGCGTCGGCATCGGTCTTGGCGTCGAACCGCCAGTCGTGAAGTCGACCGGGATCGTTTCCTTCCAAGGGCGTTCCGACCGACGCAATGGGATCGGTGATGAAACCATCGAGCGACATCGAGATGTCGGCGGTCAACTTAGCCATGTGCGTCCTCCTTTTGGGACGGTGCGTTCACACGCACTTCGTGAGCCTGCGCAGAATCGCAACGTCGCAGGTCAGCTATAGCGGAGGGGCGCGGGGCTCGAACCCGGCAGCGAGAGCCGGCGTTCAGGCGCGTTCGTAGCGCAGGTAAACGACGCGCGAGGCGAAGGTCCGCGTCTCCACGAGATTCAGATGAATACTCTGATCGACCGACGGAAAGAATGGCTTCCCTCCGCCGACGACCACGGGGACGACGAACAGCCGGAAATCGTCGACCAGCCCGAGTTTGATCGCCTCAGCCGCCAGGTTGGCTCCGCCGATCTCCACGTCCTTCCCGGATCGTTCCTGCAGCTCGGCAACCTCTTCGGCGATGCCGCCCCGGGCCAGGCGAGTATTACCCACCACTTCGTCTAGTGTGTCGGAGAACACGACCTTAGGCAACGCCTTCCAGATGTCTGCAAACTCAAGCGCGTAATCGGTTGCTGCCGGATCCTCATGCGCAGTTTCCCAGTACTTCATCGTTTCGTACAGCCGTCGGCCGAGGACATAGCCACCCAGCGCGCCGACCCGCTCGTTGTGGAAGCGGTGCAGCTCCTCGTCTGGAGCCATCCAGTCGAAGTTGCCGTCGGGCCCTTCGATGAAGCCGTCCAGCGACACGCTCATCGAATAGATCAGGTTGGGCACGATCGTTCCTCCTTCGCCCGTCGGTGAGATGCGCGTTGCGATGACCGCATACAGGATGTCAAAGGATGTCAACCGCGAAACCCCGTGTAGTTCACGAGCTAGCGACGAACGGAGATGCGCAGGTCAGACCCCAGCGGAGGGCGTGGGAC
>DATADF010000235.1:0-2115 GCA_036258695.1 Actinomycetota bacterium | reverse complement strand
GTAGTCGCGGAAGACCCAGCGACACTCCTCGTTAGCGCAGACGCGCAGCCTCTCGGAGTCGCCTTGCGTTAGCTCGCGCGCGATCGCCTCCGACAGTCGCGCCAGCGCACCGCTGATGGGGTCGCCTTCGTGCCGGTGGTCGAGAGATACACCGTCGGTCGCCGGCACCAGCTCGATCAGGTACTGCGCGCGCAGCGCCTTGTTGACCTCACGCAGCGCGGATGCCTCCGGCGGGCGGCGCTCAACGGTGGCGTCGAGCAACTCGCGCAGGGCGGAACGTACGCGGCGGATCCGTTCGAGCAGCTTCTGCTCGTCGTCACCGCGATAACGCTGGAGCAACCCATCGACCATCTCGCGATGCAACAGCTCGTGGTTCTGCAGCCAATGGACCGCCGTGGGCGCGTCCGCCAGATGCTCGTGCGGAAGCCCCTTGTCGTATTCGAGCGTGTTGACGAAATCGAGCGCATCCCCGAGTGACGCCTGGTGTCCATGCCTCGCTTCGCCATGCGAGTGGCCGTCGACCTCGAGGTGCATGCCGTTGCCGTGAGGACCGCTCGTGGCGGCCTCAGCGTGTTGCGAAGTTTCCATTACGTAACCGATTGTGAGCCATTGACAGGTTACGCGCAAGTGGCTATTCTACGGTCACTGAGTAACCAGTTGGGGGCCAGCAAGGAGTTACGGATGGAAGCACTGCTGATCCTCGCCATGTTGGCGGCGGTGGCCCTCGTCGGTGCCGCGGCGGAAACGCTTGGCGTCGACTCACGTGACCCTGAGAACAACATCAGCGTGGAGAGCCGATAGAGATGTACATCGAGATGGAGCTCCTGGCGCGCGAACGGTATGAGACTCGGCTGCGCGAGGCGGCGGAAACGCGCCGCAGTCGCGGCCTAGTCGCATCGGAGCATAGGACGGCGCGAGCCGTTGCGAAGCGGCCGATGCCGCGGATGCGCGGGGGCTGATCAATGAAGACCAGTCACCATCGAACGGTGGAGCCCGCACGAAGCACGTTTCGAGCCGGTGCGCCGTCGGTCCGTGACCGCCTGCGGGCGGTCATCGACCGCGGTCAGCTAGGTCCGTCAAACGAACGGGACTGGCAGCAGTTCATCCCTCGGCGCTGAGATCGAAGGTACAACCCGACAGATAGAATCAATCACAGCGAATCTTCGACCCGCCGGATCCTCCTCCCGGCGGGTCGTCCTTTTTACGCGCGGCTCGGCGCGATGTTTCCGCTAGGCTCGGCGCGATGACCTACGAGCGTTCGATCAACCGAGACTTGCACTTCGGCGCCCTGTGTTGGAACCAATACACCGACTGGCCGTCGCTGCTCGACGCCGGGTTGAGAGCCGAGCGTGCCGGCTTCTACAGCCTCTGGACGTGGGATCACCTGTACCCAATCGTCGGCTCGGACAAGGGCCCGATGTTCGAGGGTTACCTGACCCTCGCCGCGTGGGCGCAGGCAACCTCGCGCGTGCGTGTCGGCTTGATGGTCGGCGCTAACCCCTTCCGCAACCCGGCGCTCACAGCGAAGATGGCGACGACGCTCGACCACATCTCGGGCGGGCGCGCATACCTCGGGATCGGTGGCGCCTGGAACGAGCACGAGGCGCGCGCCTTCGGGATCGAGTTCGGGGAGTCGCCGGGCGAACGGCTGCGCTGGTTGCGCGAGGCATTGCCGGTCATGCGCGGCATGCTCCACGGCGAGGAGGCGTCGGCAGCAGGCCCGCACTATTTCGTGGACGGCGTTCGCAACGATCCGCGACCCGTGCAACGGCACATGCCGCTGCTTGTGGGCGGTGGCGGTGAGAAGGTCACTCTGCGGCTTGTGGCGCGCTACGGCGACGCGTGCAACATCGGCTTCGCCGCCGGGCTCGATGCGTTCAAGCGCAAGGAAGCGGCGCTGCGGCGGCACTGCGAGGAGCTCGGGCGACCCTACGACGAGATCGAGAAGACCGCCCTCCTCGAGCTCGACCTCCGGCCCGGGCGGATGTCCTCCCGCGACGCGGTGACGCTGCTGCGCTCGCAGGCCGACGAGGGCATCGAGCACGCGATCGTGAACATGCCGAACGCCCACGAAATGGAGCCGCTGCGGCGGATCGGCCGCGAGGTGATTCCTGC
>DATADF010000234.1:0-4475 GCA_036258695.1 Actinomycetota bacterium | reverse complement strand
GTCGATGACGGAGCTGCGAGGCACATCGCCGGGATGGCCATCCCCGCCCTGAGCCTGCCCTCCACCGGGGGTGGCAGCGTTGACCTCGCTTCCTGGGCCCGCTCCGGACTCGTCCTCTACGTCTTTCCCAGAATGGGTCCTACTGAGATCCCGGACCCTCCCGGATGGATCGCGATCCCGGGAGCCTATGGTTGTACGCAACAGAGTTGCGCGTTTCGCGACAGACAAGCCCGATTCCACGAACTCGGCTACCTCGTGGCCGGCCTCTCGGCGCAGCCGCTCGATGAGCAAAGGGAAGCTCACGTGCGGTTGCATCTGAGCTTCCCTCTGCTGGCAGACCCAGGGCGACAACTCGGTCGCGTGCTCGGGCTGCCGACGTTCTCGGTCGGCGACATGACGCTCTACCGTCGGTTGACACTCGTGACCGCAGCCGGTCGCATCGCCAAGGTCTTCTACCCGGTCTTCCCGCCCGACGAGAACGCCGAAGAGGTCCTCACCTGGCTGGAGAGAAGACCGAAATGAGCTCGTGCTCGCGGCGATCGTTACCGCAAGGTTCCCTCTTCTGTAACAGCGGCCACCCCCGTACGCTCGTTGCGAAACGGTGATTGTGCGTATCTGGACAACAGGCGTCGACCGAATGCGCGTGGAGGAGTACCGTTCCTTCGCCGCCGAGCGCTCCCTGCCGATGTTCCGCGATCGTGAAGGATTCCTCGGCGTGCTGTTCACCGAGGGCGACACGTACTTCGCGGTCCTCACTTTTTGGAAAGACCGTCACTCAGCCGAGGCATTGGAGAGCTCGCCTTCCTATCGCGCGACCGTGCAGGCGATCACGCAGACCGGCTTCCTGACGGGTAGGCAAGACGTGGACGTCCTGGAGGTACGGCACGGACACTTTGAAGAGGCCGTGATAGAAGTGTTCCGCGAGTCGTGACATGGAACTAAGCAAGAAGCCTTTCGATCCGCAGACGTTGCTGCTCTATGGAGACCAGGAGCCCTCCGAGTCCGCTATCGCTCCCCCCCTATACCAGTCCGTGCCGTTCGCCGCCGAGTCGGCCGACGACTTCGCAGCGATGAGCCAAGAACCACTCCCCAGCCGGGCGTACCGACGAAGCGGCAATCCCACCCAACGCCGGCTAGAGACGCTCGTGGCCGGACTAGAGGGAGCCGAGGCCGCTTTGGCGACCGCGTCAGGGATGGGCGCCATCACCACCACTGTGCTCGCGCTTGTTCCGCCGGGCGGCCACGTTGTGTCCCAACGCAGCAGCTACGGGGGGACGCTGACGCTCCTCCGCAATCTCGCACCACGGCTAGGGATAGAGACGACGTTCGTCGATCAGACCGAGACGGCGGCTTTCGAAGCAGCCCTCACCTCGAGCACACGACTGATCATGTTGGAGACGCCCAGCAATCCGCTCCTTCGGTTGACGGACCTCGCAGGCGTAGCTGAGGTTGCGCGTTCGCGTGGGATCCCAACCGTTGTCGACAACACCGTAGCGACACCGCTCGACCAGCGACCTCTCTCCCTAGGGGCGGATCTCGTCGTGCACAGCGTGACGAAGGCGCTGTCCGGTCACTCGGATGTCCTGGCGGGAATCGTGATCGGCTCGAGCAAGCTGATCGAACGGATCTGGCAGACGCATGTCATCGTAGGGGCAGTCGTCAGTCCGTTCGACGCGTGGCTGGCTGTGCGCGGACTGCGTACGCTTGGGATGCGAGTCGAGTGGCAGGACCGACTGGCACTCCACATCGCCGGCCATCTGCAGAGCCATCCAGCTGTGGCCACCGTGAACTATCCGGGGCTGGAAAGCCATCCACAGCACGAGCTCGCCCGGCGACAGATGCGCGGCTACGGCAGCCTGCTGAGCTTTGAACTCGAGGGTGGTTACGCGCAAGCCCAGAGGTTCATAGACTCCCTGCGGTTGCCGGCGCGTTCCTCCAGCTTGGGCGGAACCCAGTCACTCGTCGCACAGCCCGCCACGATGTGGGGGAAGTCGATGAGCGAAGAGCAACTCGACGAGGCGGGCGTACGCCCTGGGCTCGTCCGCTTGGCCGTCGGCCTCGACAGCGAAAAAGACCTGGTCGGGGACATCACCACCGCGCTGGATGCATGCGTGGCTCGATGAAGCCGAACATCGCTCACGGGAATGACACCGATCGACGGAGCTTGGTCCGCTGGAGACCTCTGATCCGGCCCACTATGCGCCACACCACTGAGTGGCTGGAAAGCCTACCGCAGCGTCCGGTCGCTGCCCCCGTGGTACGCGAGCAATTGTGTGGACGAAGCGTGCGATCACCGAGGAGCTCTAGCATGACGCGCACAGTCGAGAGATACGTCAACCTGACGTCCATCGGCCTCTCCGTGCCCATCCGCTTAGTCTAAGCTACCAGTGAGTAGGAAGGAGCGGCCACCCGATCCACATCGACGTCTAGGTTGTCATCGAGAGCGGTCGAGGGGAATCGCCCTACGCGGTACGGGTGTTCCGTTGACGATCGACGTCGTGGTCCGCCCGAGAGGTGTGAAGCGATCGATAAGCTCCTCGAGCTCATCGATCGAGGCCAGGACGATGTGCATCACGTAGCAGTCCTCGCCGGTCACGCGGTGGCACTCGACGACCTCTGGAGTCGCCGCAGCGACCTTGGCGATGTTCCTGAGCTGTCCGGTCTCCGGACTCAACCTCATGATCACGTCTATTCCGTAACCAAGCTTCTTGGGGTCGACCACCGCGCTGTATCCGAGGATCACGCGCGAATCCTCGAGCCGACGGATCCTGTCCGCGACCGCGCTCGGCGAGAGGCCTACGAGCCTTGCAAGTTCGGCGCGCGACAGCCGGGCGTTCCTCTGAAGGGCGCCAAGTATTTGGCGGTCAATCCCATCAATCGTGCCCATATCGAGTCCCAAGGGGGTCATTCTCCGTCGAATGGTCGGTGGATCAGGGCGGATGACACCCATTGTGCCATTCCCACCGGACCACGGAAAGAGTCAAGATTGAGCCGGTGGCCGTGAGGAGCGCACGAAGGCTGTGGGAAGAGAAGACCGAGCGGATCCCACCCCATGCTTACTTCATAGTCAGCGCCATGTTTCACTACCTGGGCCCCGCCTTCGCGGTATTGCTCTTCTCCCGAATCGACGTCCTGGGCGTCGCATGGCTCCGGATCGCGTCGGCCGCCGTGGTGTTCGGCCTGTGGCGAAGGCCTTGGCGAGCGTGGCACCGCCTGCCCCGAGGCACCCAACTCAACGTGGTGGCTTGGGGATTCGTGTTGGCGGTGATGAACTCCTGCTTCTACATCGCGATCGACCGTCTCCCCCTCAGCACGGTTGCCGCGATCGAGTTCATCGGCCCTATCGGCCTCGGCGTCATCGGGGTTCGGACGCGCCGAAACGCTCTCGCCCTCCTCCTTGCTGCGTCGGGTGTATACGTCCTAACTGATATCCGCATCGTTGCCGAACCGATCGGACTCGTATTCGCCTTTGCCAATGCGGCTCTCTTCACCCTCTATATAGTCCTGGGACACAGGGCGGCCGAGCTAGGAGCGTCCTCCGGGATCGATCTACTAGGTCTGTCGATGCTGATCGCTGCGGTGGTAGCCACACCGTGGGGAATCTGGGATGCGGGACCGGGGCTGCTTGATCCAATCGCACTAGCGGCGGGGGTCGGTGTAGGCGTCAGCTCATCGGTCATCCCCTACGTGTCCGATCAACTCGCCCTCGCCCGACTGGCGCGCTCCACGTATGCGCTGTTCGTATCCCTCCTGCCGGCCACCGCCACCGTGGTCGGGATCGTTGTCCTCCGTCAGGTGCCGAGCGTCGTCGAAGTTGCCGGTATCTGCCTCGTGATCGCCGGGGTCGCGGTGCATCAAGAACAAAAGGAGCGTGTCGTGGAAGCGCCGTCGTCCACGACGATCGAAGCTACTATGTGAGGAGGCCGGTCTACCAACTGGTAGGTTACGGGTCCCGCACATCCGCACGAACGGACAGGAGCTGCCCTGCGATGCACGACCCCACTCAGCTTCCCGAGACTCTCCCCGTGCCAACGGACGACGGAGACGCAGATCACCTCTTCGGCCTCACTCTCCCGCCTCTGGCACTGCCATCGACAGACGGCGGAGAGGAACGGGTGGACAAGGTGCCGCAAGGATACGAACGCCGCGTTGTCTTCGTCTTCCCCAGAACCGGGCGGCCGGGCGAACAGCCGCTCGTGCCCGAGTGGGATGAGATCCCGGGGGCTCGTGGGTGCACTCCCGAGGCGTGCGGATTTAGAGATCATTGGAATGAACTTCGAAGAGCCGGCGCCTACGTCGTTGGTCTGTCGACGCAAGACACAGACTATCAGCGCGAAGCCGTGGCCCGGCTCCGTCTCCCCTTCCCGCTGCTTAGCGACGCTCAGGGACATTGCAGGGCGGCCCTGCGTCTCCCCTCCTTTGAGATCGCGGGCTTGACGCTGCTAAAACGTCTCACCCTTGTGATAACCGGTGGT
>DATADF010000233.1:0-1770 GCA_036258695.1 Actinomycetota bacterium | reverse complement strand
CCTCAGGCTCGAGGCGTCCGACGCCTTCGTCGTGTCGTCGCCGGAGTACAACGCGTCCATGCCGGGCGTCCTCAAGAACGTGATCGACTGGGTCTCGCGTTACCAGCCGCAGCCCTTCAACGAGCACCACGGACTGCTCCTCTCCGCGTCGCCGTCGATGGCCGGCGGAAACCGCGGGCTGTGGGCGCTTCGCGTGCCGTTCGAGCATCTCGGCGCGCGGGTGTATCCCGACATGTTCTCGCTCGCGCAGGCGCACAACGCCTTGTCGAGCGAAGGCCGCATCGCGAACGAGCAGCTGCAAGCCCGCTTCGAGATGAACATCGCCAACTTCATGGATCTCGTCGAGGCCGCCAAGCACTACCCGTGCGTGAAGAGGGCGTGGGTCGAGTACCTCGGCGAGCATCCGGATCCAGTCATCGATCGCGTCCAGATGACGCCAGCGCGCGATTAGCGTGACATTTGATCGATGCCACAGACGTCGTGAGCGCGAGACCGGGTTCGCGTTCCGGCCCACCGGGCTCGAGAGGTCGACGTGACCTCCGAGGTTCGGCTCACCGTCGTCGGGGACGAGATCGAGGCCGCTGTGATCTGTGGTCTTCTGACGACCGAGGGGATCGCCTGCGACCAGCGACGGACGGATACGGGTGCGGGCGCTTGGGAAGCGACCGGGAGCGGCGGCCCGCGCGAGATTCTCGTGGCACCAAGCGACCTCGAGCGCGCGCGGAAGCTTCTTGCGTCGGAGACCGCTAGGCATGACGACGGAGAGGAAGAGTCGTGACGCGACGAGAGGAGTCCACGGTGACTTCAAGTCAAACGATTGCCCGAGTTGCGGGCGTGCTCTTCCTCATCACCTTCGCCACCGCAATCGGCGCGCTCTATCTCTTTCAGCCTGTTCTCGACGACCCCGCCGGTTATATCGCCGGTGCCGGTGCTGACAACCGCATCTATTTCGGAGCGCTCCTGGAGCTGCTCCTCATCGTCGCGAACATCGGCACCGCAGTCGTCCTCTTCCCGATCCTCAGGCGGCAGAACGAGATCCTCGCGCTCGGCTACGTCACGGCTCGCATCGTCGAGTGTGCGTTCATCCTCGCCGGCATCCTCGCCGTCCTCTCGCTCGTGACGCTGGGGCAGGAGGATTCCGGCGCCGAGGCCGGGCTAATCGGCTACACGCTCGCGGAGATCAAGGATTGGACGTCCATCCTCGGCCCCGGCTGGGTTGTCGGCCTCGGGAACGGGCTCATCCTTGGCTACCTGATGTACCGATCCGGTTTGGTGCCACGACCGCTGGCCGCGCTCGGACTCATCGGAGGCCCGCTCATCGTCCTTTCGGGAACCCTCGTGCTGTTCGACGTCATCGACCAGGGCGGCACGGGGCAGGGTCTCGCGACCATCCCGGAGTTCTTCTGGGAGCTGGGGCTCGGTCTCTATCTCACCGTGGAGGGATTCAAGCCGTCTCCGATCCTGGCGGGGATGCCAGGGCCGTCATGCAGACGTCCTGATCGTGGGCCTGGGGAGCTCGAAAGCTCGTGGCGCCGCCGCGAGTGCGTGGAGTCCTTGCCCCACCCGCCGCAATCGCTCGCGACCAGCCTCGAACGAGCGCGCGGGGCAATACGGCACAACCGCATGTCGTCTTGGCCGATAATAAAAGAGAAAGCGACAAAGGATTTCCGCCGCAGAAAATCCCGGTCGCTTTCGCTTTTTCAGCCTACACTCGTGGCGAGGGTATTTTGTAAGGAAATCTCCTTAACATTCGGACATCGGCCGCAAATA
>DATADF010000232.1:0-5168 GCA_036258695.1 Actinomycetota bacterium | reverse complement strand
ATGACGGAGCCGCGATGGCTGCCCTAGCCGAACGCCTGAATTCGATCTGGGCGGAGCGCCCCGGGCTGGTCGGGTTCATCTCGACCGTCGATCACAAGCGAATCGGGTTGCGTTACTTCTACACGGGCTTCGTCTTTTTCGTCTTCGGCGGTGTCCAAGCTCTTCTCATTCGTACGCAGCTTGCCGCGCCGAACCTGGACGTCTTGGCGCCGGAGCCGTTCAATCAGATGTTCTCGATGCACGGCATCACGATGATGTTCCTGTTCGCGATGCCGGTCTTGTCGGGCTTCGGCAATTACTTCGTTCCGCTGATGATCGGCGCCCGCGATATGGCGTTCCCGCGCCTGAACGCGTTCGGCTATTGGGTGTTCCTCGCCGGAGGGATCTTCATGTACTCCGCGTTTCTCACCGGCGATGCTCCGAACGATGGTTGGTTCAACTATCTACCTCTAGGCGACGAGCGCTTTACGCCGGGTCTGAACATCGATTACTACGCGCTGGGTCTGATCTTCCTCGGAATCTCGTCGACCGGCGGTGCGATCAACTTCATCGTGACGATCTTCAAGCTGCGCGCCCCGGGCATGACTCTGAACCGCATTCCCATCTTCGTCTGGGGCGAGCTGGCGATGGCCTTCCAGATCGTCTTCGCGCTTCCTCTACTGACTCTGGCCGCGGTGCTTCTCGAGCTCCAGCGCAAGTTCGGCTTCCACTTCTACGATGTCGCGGGCGGAGGTGACCCGCTTCTATGGCAGCACCTGTTCTGGATCTTTGGGCACCCCGAGGTCTACATCGTGGTACTGCCGGCGTTCGGTATTGCTTCGGCGATCATCCCCACGCATGTACGCCGTCCCATGATCGGCTACACGTACATCGTCCTCGGCGAGCTGGCCACGGCCCTTATCGGTTTCGGTGTCTGGGTCCACCACATGTTCGCCACCGGACTGCCGCAGATGACGATGGCGTTCGTGTCGGCGGCCTCGTTCATGGTGGCGATCCCGTCCGGCGTCCAGGTCTTCGCCTGGCTCGCGACGATGGTCAAGGGGAGACCGGTTCTTAAGACGCCGATGCTCTACATCATCGGATTCATCGCGACGTTCGTAATCGGCGGAGTGACCGGCGTGATGTTCTCCGCGATCCCGTTCGATCAGGCCACCACCGACTCCTACTTCGTCGTCGCTCACCTGCACTACGTGCTCGTCGGAGGAGCGGTCTTCCCGATGCTCGCCGCGCTGTTCCATTGGGGGCCGAAGATGACCGGACGGCTCTTGGACGAGCGCCTCGGCAAGATCTCCTTCTGGCTCGTATTCATCGGTTTCAACCTCAACATGTTTCCGCTGCACATCTCGGGTCTGTTGGGTCAGCCGCGCCGCACGTATACCTATGGGTCGGGCCTCGGCTGGGAGGGATACAACCTCGCGAGCACGATCGGGGCGTTCTTGCTCGGAGCGGGCTTCCTGGTTATCGCGGTCAATTGGTTCCGCAGCCGGAAGACGGGCGAGCCGGCCGGCGATGACCCGTGGGGTGGAGAGACGCTTGAGTGGGCGACCACTTCGCCACCTCCGCACTACAACTTCGTGACGGTTCCGCCCGTGCGCAGCAAGGAGCCCAACTGGGATCAACCCGAGCTGAAGGGGGGCCAGCCGCCGGAGCAGGGCGGCTACGCGCTCGAAGGCGGTCACACGACTTTGTCCACGAGCCTGCTCGATGCCGAGCCTCAAGCTCTCGTGCACATGCCCCACGGATCACCGTGGCCCTTCTACTTGACGCTCGGGCTCCTCGCTTTCTTCTATTCGGTGCTGTTCGACGCACATCTGTTGGCCGTTGGAGCGGTCGTCGTCTGCGCCGGGGCGTTAATGGGGTGGTTCTGGCCGCGCGGGGAGACCCAGGAGACATGAGCGCGACCACGGCACGAATGACACGCGCCCGACGACGACCCGTCCCCCCCGAGGAAGCCCTGCCTGTGCACGCGGGCGGACCGCGCTCCTACGGCTGGTGGGGGATGGTGTGGCTCATCGCAACCGAGGCGACGCTCTTTGCCGCCCTCATCGCTACTTATTTCTTTCTGCGATTCCGAACTTCGGGGGACTGGCCGCCGGGCGATATCGCGGCCCCAGAGCTGACCCTGCCGCTGGTCATGTCCGCGATCCTGCTGTCGTCGTCGATCCCCGTGCACATCGCCGACGCAGGGATCAAGCGCGGAGACCAGCGACGATTGCGCTGGGGTCTGGCGGCCGGGTTTGTTCTCGGCGCGACGTTCCTTGCGATCACCCTCGGGATCGAATGGCCGGACGAATTAAAGGAGTTCACGCCGCGCACGAACGTCTACGGATCCCTGTATTTCACGATTACGGGATTCCATGCCGCACACGTAATTGTCGGTCTGCTGCTTAGCGCGTGGACCCAGGTGCGGGCCTGGCACGGGGCTTTCGATGCGGAGCGACATGTCACCGTGCAGAACTTCGCTATGTATTGGCACTTCGTCGACGTGGTGTGGGTTGCGGTGTTCTCGACTATTTATCTGTCGCCGAACCTATGAGCGCTCTAATGAGCAGGGCTGAGGAGATCTCCCGGCGGGAGGGCCGCGGCTCTTTCCTTTTGTGGTTCGGTCTTCTCGGGGCGCCGTTGGCCTGGGTCACCCAACTGGTCGTCAACTACAGCCTCGAGGAGTGGTTCGCGTGCTCGCCTGGCGCCCAAGAGCGAGGCGAGGTCGCCGGTCTCGGCGTTCCCACCGCGGCCGTGATAGTCAGCGCGACCCTCACCGTAGTTGCTGTGCTGGCGGGACTAGTTGCGTGGCGATGCCTGCGACGGATGACGACGCGTTCCGATGCATCGGTAGGGGGGCGCGCTCGATGGATGGCCGTCGCGGGCATCATGAATACGATTCTCTACACGATCGCTTTGGTCGCATCCTTCGCGCCGCCCGCGCTCCTTGACGTCTGTAGGTCTTCGCCATGACCTGGGCGCGACGCTTCGCTACGCCCGCCGGTGTTGTCGTGGTCGTGGGCGCGCTTCTTCCACCGCTTCATTCCTTGGCCGACCAGCTTTTCTCCGCGCACATGGTTCAACACCTGCTGATCATGGTGGTGGGCGCGGGCCTGCTCGCGTGGGGGTCAACGAAGACCTCGTCCGCAGGGGTCCGATCCGCGCTCTATATCGCCGCGCTGAATATCGTCGTGCTGTGGGGCTGGCATCTCCCGCGTCTTTACGACGCGGCGCTCGCATCGGTCCCATTGCACGCGCTGGAGCACGCGAGTTTCTTCGTCGCAGGGTGGCTCTTCTGGCGGCTCGTTTTGGGGCGGAGCGGTGTGGAGCATCCTGCGCGTCTCGGTGTGACCTTGGTAACGATGCTTCAGAGCGGCGCGCTCGGTGCTCTGATCACACTCGCGGATCGCGTTCTTTATCGCTCCCATCAGGGGTCTCCGACCATGACCGCGCTCGAGGACCAACAGCTGGCCGGAGTGATCATGTGGGTGCCGGCGGGCACCCTGTATTTGGTCGTGCTTCTAGTCCTTCTCGCTCAGATGCTGCGGCCTTACCCGGATCCGGCAGGTACGGCGGAAACGCAATGAGGGGCTTGCGCAGGGCGGCATTGTTATTGGTGCTCTTAGGCGCGTGCAACTACGCCGACGAACAAGCGGCTCCTTACCGACCGGCCATCGTGGTCGCAACACCGCTCACGCACAGCGGAGAGCAGCTGTACCTCCGTGACTGCGCGTGGTGTCACGGTCGCGCCGGAGAGGGAAGCGAACGCGGCCCCGATATCGTGAGCGACCCCTCCGGCCCGGCGCTCGTTGACTTCGTAGTGAGCACCGGGCGAATGCCGATCTCGTCTCCGGACGAACTGATGCGGCCCGGTTCTGTCGATTACAGCCCGCAGGAGATCGCGGCGCTGGTGGCCTACAGCCGCACGCTCGAGCCCGCGGGCCCGGACGTTCCGGAGCTGTCGCTCGACGATGTCGACCTGGCACTGGGTGGGCGGCTTTACCAGGAGAACTGCGCCGCCTGTCACTCGACCACGGGGATCGGCGGGGCCCTCACTAAGGGAAGGGCTCCCGCGGACGGCTCGCGCCGCAGCGGGTTCGTCGCGCCCGATCTCCACCGCTCGACGCCCCTCCAGGTTGCGGAGGCCATTCGCACGGGACCCGGGACGATGCCGGTGTTCGGCCTCGGAGTATTCGAGGACGAGGAGCTGAATGCGATCGTCGGGTACGTCTCTTATCTGCGTGACCCATCTGATCGAGGGGGCGCGCCTATAGGCCGTATCGGGCCGGTGGCCGAGGGCGCGATCGGCTGGCTGATCGGACTGGGGTTGCTAATCGTCTTCGCGCGTTGGATCGGCACGAAGAGAGGCGAGGGGTGAGAAGCAGCCGAGGGATCGCCATCGCGTTGCTGGCGAGCATCGCGGCATCGCTCGCAGTCGCGGTCGTGTACTGGCGAGGCGGCCAACCCCAACTCGAGGGGCTGTTGTTGGGAATCGCGCTCGGTGGCATCGCGGTCGGGCTGGCCCTCTTCGCCAAGGCCGCGCTTCCGCACGATCCGGTAACCGAGGACCGCAAGGTGCTGTTCGGCGGCGACGCCGAAAGCGGAAAGGGGCTCGAGGCGTTCGTTGCGGGGGCCGAGCCTTTGCAGCGACGCGCCTTCTTGAGGTGGTTGTTCGGCATCGCCCTCGGCGCGCTGGGATTGGCATCGCTGTTTCCCATTCGCTCGCTGGGGACGCGCCCCGGCCGGGAGCTCTTCTCGACCTCGTGGCGCGCCGGGTTGCGTCTGGTAACGGAGGACGGTCTTCCGATCGCGGCAGCCGATCTGTCCGAGGACACCGTGATCACGGTGTTTCCGGAAGGTCATGTCGACGCCGCCGACTCGCAAACGATCTTGATCAAGTTGCCGGCCACCGCCCCCGCACCGGGTCGTGCGGGGTACTCCGTCGACGGCTTCGTTGCTTTCTCGAAGGTCTGCACGCATGCCGGTTGCCCCGTTGGTCTGTATCAAGCCGACACGCGTGAGCTGTTCTGCCCATGCCACCAATCCGTCTTCGCGGTCATGGAGGGCGCGCGCCCCACAGGGGGGCCGGCCACCCGCCCGCTCCCGCAGCTACCGCTGAGCATCGACGAGTCGGGCTATCTCGTCGCGCAGGGCGACTTTCCAGAGCCGGTAGGTCCCGGGTTCTG
>DATADF010000231.1:0-1823 GCA_036258695.1 Actinomycetota bacterium | reverse complement strand
AGGTACGCTCGAGGTCGCGGTTACGAGACTTGGCCATGAAAATATCCGGTGATGAAGTGCCGATTAATGGGAACCTTGTTCGGCGGGATGGGCCGGTGGGCTGAGTCGACGCTCGATCTCCCATGCGTGAGTGATGGCGTGCCAGGCAACCCGCCGGACAAAGTAGCGAGCCGGCCATCGAGTTCCACCGCGGGGGCCGGTCGCCGGGATCTCGCCCCGAGCGGACGCGCGGAGGCCGTCGATGATGGCTTTCCGGATTGTGTCCACGGGGTCCGCGCTCTCTGACGAACGAACCTTCCAGCCCAGTCCGGAGAGATAGCTCCGGTCCGCGTCGACGACGTGCCTCACGATGCCATCGAGCTCGCGCCCACCTCCGCGGGGTCCCTTACTGAGCACCTTCCCCTGCGCTCGCTTTCGCGCGGCATCCAATGCGCGCCACGCTGCCCGGAGCACTTTTTCTAGCCGGGCGTAATCGGATTCGATCGTACTCGCACGGTCGGCCGAGGGGATCACGCCGGGCGCGCCGAAGTCGGTGGTCGCGTTACCCTTGAGACGCTCCACTACGCGGAAGTCATCGAGCCCCGCAGGCGCCTCGAACCCCAGCCGGGCCGAACGCAGCACCGCTGCGTAGCGGGGACCGTACTCCAGAAGCGCCTGAAGCGCCGCCGTCTCATCGGGGCCGCTCCGGCACCAGCCGGGCCAGTCGACCGCACACGCGAAGACGCGCTTGGCCCCGACTTCGAGATAGACATCGAATGCTCCTGGGGTCTGATGGCGCATCGAAGCGCAATCCGCTGTTTTGCCGGTTGGTTGTAGTCCTTAAGCCGACGCGCTAGTCACGAAGATAGTGGCAGGAGTAGCCGCCGGGGTGCTTGCGCAGATAATCCTGGTGATAGCTCTCGGCACTGTACCAGGTGGAGGCGGGCTCGATGGTCGTGGTGATCGGCCGCTTCCACTTGCCCGAGGCTTCCACCCGCGCAATCACTCGCTCGGCGATGATCTTCTGCTCGGGCGTCTGGGGAAATATTGCGGAGCGGTATTGCGTTCCGATGTCGTTCCCCTGGCGATTGAGCGTCGTCGGATCATGCAGCCGGAAGAACCACTTCTCCAAGAGATCCTCGTAGCTGAGCACCCTCGGATCGAACGTCACCCGAATCGCCTCCGCGTGACCCGACTTGCTGTCGTGAGTGTCCTCGTACGTCGGATTCTCCACCCACCCGCCGGTGTAGCCCACGTCCGTGTCGATTACCCCGGGGACGTCGCGCAGGATCTCCTCCACGCCCCAGAAGCAGCCGCCGGCGAGCACGGCCACTTCGGTCTGCTGCGCGCCTGCGACGGCGGTGCGAGTGTCTCTGTTCTCCTTGTCCATGTTCGGTCTCCGATCCGCTCGTGAGTTCTTTCGGTAAACCTAAGCGGGTCGAACGTCCCGAGCACGACCGCGCCGAGAGCTAGGCGGCTCGACGTTCCGGAGTAAGAGGAGCCTCAAGAAGCGCAGGCTGGAGCACCAGGGTTGGGTACAACTGTCTCGCAGATGGCTGATGGGCGGCTTCGAACACGTCGATCGCCTCACGCTCCTCCTCGGGAACATCGGCCCACCCGTTGTAATCGCAGCTGAACATAGCGCGCTCCTTCCACTCGCACTGCTCTCGTCTCGAGGGTGAACGCCGCCGTGCGAGGAAAGGTTGCATGGGAACTATTCGCTGCCGCCTCGCATTCAACCCTGCATTGCCATGCTGTTCAAATCCAAAATGCGAGGAGTGCTCCACCATGAGAGTTGACGTGTCGTGTCTCATCATCCTGGCGCTGTCCACAGCGACCGTCTC
>DATADF010000230.1:0-1770 GCA_036258695.1 Actinomycetota bacterium | reverse complement strand
CGGGGATCAGCAGAATCCCGTCGCAGTGCGGTAAGAGATCCGCCAGAAGCTCGCCGCGGTCCGACGAAATTGCTCCATCTGCCTCGCCGTGGATCACCAGCGCCGGACAGCCGATCGCATGGACTCGATCGGAGATGTCGTCTCGCTCCATCAAAGCTCGGTAGATGGGGATGACGTCGCGCGCGGGGCGCACCATCCATTTATCGATCCACGGCCCAGGGTCGGCCGGAGCAACAATGAAGGTAGCGATCGTCTCCGCGATCTGCCGGTCGGGCCCCAGGCTCACCCACTGGTCGATGATCTGGTCGTAGACGGGGCGCAGAGAGGGGTCCTCCGGGCCCGCTTGGGAGTCGATGAGGACGAGTGCGTTCACACGTTCGGGTGCCGCGAGCGCAGCACGTAAGGAGAGGTAACCACCTTGTGACATCCCCACGAGGGACGCGTGGGCCAGGTCGAGGTGATCCATCAGCGCGATCAGGTCGGCTGCCGAGTCCCAGTAGTTGAAGTCGCCCGGAGCCTCCGTCAATCCGTGCCCGCGCTGGTCCCACGTGATGCAACGAAACTCCGACGCGAGCGCCGCCACCTGAGGCGCAAACATCTCGTGGTCCATCAAGAACCCGTGACTGAAGATCACGGGCGCGCCGCCACCACCGTGGTCTTCGTAAAAGAGCTTCGCCGCTCCTATGTCTAGATGGGCCATCGCCTAGACCTTGAGCGAAATCGCGTCCCGCAGCAGCTCGAACGTCGCAGGAGTGTGGCCGAGAACTTCACCGTCCGCCTCTATCAGAAGTGGACGCTCTGAGGTGATCGACAGGCGAGCCCGTTTGAATTCCTCGATGTCTGGATGTGGGAGGTGCTCGCCGCGAAAGATCTTCGGCATCAGCGCGATCGCCTCTCGCTTCCGAGCGTGTTCGATCTGGACATCCAGGACGCCGTCCGTCGGTGCGGCCTTGGGCGCGATCTTCATGCCCCCGCCAAAGAACTGGCCGTTGGCGACGACCATATTGTTCATCTTTCCCTCGTAACTTCGATCGACGAGGTCGACCGCCACCTCTGCAGCCTTGTGCTTACGGATAGTGAGCCAGAACGCAAACAGGTAGACGGTCGGGCCGAGCCAGCGCGGGAGCCGGGCGGCGCGTGCTACTACTTCGGGACCGAGCCCAACCTCCGCAATGTTCGCGAAGTACCGCGTTCGCTCGGAGCCATCGTGCGTGTATGTGATCTTGCCTACGTCGATCGGGAACGAGTTGTCCCCGTCGAGATGCGCTACGGCTACCTTGGGGGCAGACGGAAGACCGAACGTCTTGATGAAATCGGAGCCCGTTCCCGCCGCGATCACACCGAGTGCCGCGCCGGGCCTTAGGGGTTGGTCGTTCGCGATCATTCCATTCACGACCTCGTGGATCGTGCCGTCGCCTCCGACCGCCACAACCAAAGAGATTCCGCGCTCCAGCGCCGCGCGCGTCAGCTCACTCGCATGTCCGGCATGATCGGTGTGGTGCAGCTCGTAGTCCAGCCCCCGCTCCTTGAGAGCATCCTCAACCGCGGGCAGAGCGCGCGCAACGCTGCCTCGCCCCGAACGCCGGTTGCAGATGAGAGCCATCCGCCCCGCCGTCACAGCCCGAGCGCTCCCGGGTTCATAACCCCCTTCGCATCGAGTGTGCGTTTCAACGTTTGCAAAACGTCCCACCAACCACCGATCTCGGCGGCCAACCAGCGCGCTTTCAGCCGCCCGATTCCATGATGGTGGCTAATGGATCCGCCGGCTTC
>DATADF010000229.1:0-11093 GCA_036258695.1 Actinomycetota bacterium | reverse complement strand
CTTCGATTCCCCGCACTCCGAACCCGCCCGGCACGAGGATCCCGTCCAAGTGGCCGAGCTGTTCGTCCAGATCCGCGGTCTCCAGATCGTCCGAGGCGAGCCACACCACCTCGACATTTGCGCCGTGGGCAAAGCCTGCGTGCTTCAAGCTCTCCGCCACGGACAGATACGCGTCCGGCAGAGTGACGTATTTGCCGATCAGTCCGATCCGAACCGGGCGCCGGGCGGACGCGACGCGGCCGACCAAGGCCTCCCACTCCCCCATGTCGGGAGCGTTATCGAGCTGCATCCTCAGATGGTCGACGACGAACTCGTCCAGGCCTTCCGAGCGGAGCACGAGCGGGATCTCGTAGATGTTGTCCGAGTCCACCGCCGAGACGATGGCCTCCATCCGGACGTCGCACAACAACGAGATCTTGCGCTTGAGGCCCGGGCTAATCGGACGGTCCGAACGACACACGATTACGTCGGGCTGGATCCCGATGCTGCGCAGCTCTCGAACCGAGTGCTGCGTCGGCTTGGTCTTTAGCTCCTCGGCTGGGCCCATGTAGGGCACCAAGGTGACGTGTACATAGCAGCTGTCGTCGCGGCCCAGTTCGGTCTTCAGTTGGCGTATGGCCTCGAGGAAGGGAAGCGACTCGATGTCGCCGACGGTGCCACCGATCTCGGTGATCAAGACATCGGCTCCCGAGTCCTCTCCCAGCGAGATGATGCGTTCCTTGATCGCATTGGTGATGTGGGGGATTACCTGGACCGTGTCGCCGAGAAAGTCCCCACGACGTTCCTTCGCGATCACCGCCTGATAAATGGCGCCCGTCGTTACGTTCGAGGTGCGGAACAGGTTCTCGTCGATGAATCGCTCGTAATGGCCCAGATCGAGATCGGTCTCGCCGCCGTCCTCGGTGACGAAAACCTCACCGTGCTGAAACGGGTTCATAGTCCCGGGATCGACGTTGATGTAGGGGTCGAGTTTCTGCATCATCACGCGGAGACCGCGATTCTTCAGCAGGCGTCCCAGCGATGCTGCGGTGAGCCCTTTTCCCAGGCTCGAGACGACACCACCCGTCACGAAGATGTGCTTCGCCACCGATCCTCCGTTTCTAGGTTGCGGGTTACGGTGACGACCCCTGAATCAGGCGTGTTACGCCCGACCGCCAGCCACCCGCCCGTCCAAAAAATCAAAGCTTTTTTCGGGCACGCCTAGGGCAAGCCGGTGTTTCAGGGGAAGTCATCCCACGCTAACACGCGCGCGTGTCCGCGCGGCTTTTTTTGGTGCCGATACCCGGCTTTCAGTGACCAGGGCGCGAGCTAAGCGCGACCTATCCCGTCGAGCCAGGCCAGCACTTTGTTGCGCTCGATGACGGCAGAAAAGGAGATCCTCTCGGATGCCAGGTTGACCGCGGCCAAGAGGATAAGGGCCACGATCCGTCCGCTCTCCGAGAGCCCGACGGCCAACCCCACTCCGAGCACCGCACCTATCGGGTTTGCCCCCGCATCGCCCAGCATGGCGCGCTCCCGGAGGTCGAACGGCAGGCAGACCAGCAGCGCAGCGCCCATGCCCGTCGCCGCAAGCGACCATGCTTGAGGTCCCCAGACCAGCAGCGGCACGGCGACGGCCGCCGACACCTTCAGCGCGCGCCCCGGGGCGCGGTCCAGAAGATTGACGCCGTTGGCGGTCAACGCAACGAGCAGAGCGGTCTCGGCGACCCGACGCACGTCACCTTCAGCGAGGAGCCATCCCGCGGCAAGCCCCGCCAACCCTCCGGCGACCAGCTTGACGATCCCGCCGGTGATGCCACCGCCTTGAAGGGCACGCAGATGGCCCGAGAACCCGCGCGCCCTCTCGGCACCGCGAAGGTCGTCCCACAGTCCCGCCGTGTACATGACCACTCCAACGATCGCGAGCGCCGCCGACATGCGCGCCGGCACGAGCCTGGTCCCACCCGCCCACAGCAGGACGGCGAGCCCTCCGAGCGCCCCGGCCACGAGCCCGTCGCCCAGCACGGCACGCACCGGCCGCCCGCGCCAGTTCGTGCGCGTACGGCGCGCGTCGGTCGCTCGCAGCCGCAAGAAAACAGTGCCCGTGCACAGGGTTGCCCCCATCGCGCCTGCCAGTAGATAGGCAGTCGCAACGGTCACGCGAGCTCTCCCTGTTCGAGCGACAGATGGATCAGCACCGCGACGGGAGCGAGAAAAGACAGCACTACGGCCGGTACGACGATTCCGGAGTCGTTGACGGCGAAGCCGAGCACGGCGACCAGCAAGCTGCCGATCAGGCCGGCGCGCAGCCGCGGATGTCTTTCGGCGAGCAACTGCCAGCGGCCTTGTGGACGCAGCAACAGATAGCTCATGAACGCCAGCGCCGGAGGCACCAAGAATGTCCAGATCGTCGATCCGAAGACGCGGATGTTGGTCTGAATCTTGCGTTCCAGAGCGTCGAGCAGGATCTGGCCGCCCCCCGCGCGTATGTCCTCGAAGAGCCGGGCCAGATGAGTCCGCTCATCGATGGGGCGCGCGAGATCGATCGCCAGAAGAACCGCGAGAAGCGCGACGGCCCCCAGCACACCGAGGACAAGAGTGCGCCAGCTCGGCCGTCGTCCCGCGAGCAGCAGCCACGTCAGTCCAAGGGCGGGTACGAGGGCGAGGACACCGCCGACATCCGCACCAAACTGCGGAGCCCCATCGATCACGGTGACGACGAAGAACAGCGCGGCTACGCCGATCAGTGCGCCGCGGCTCCCCTTGAAACGATGTACGACCAGAGTCCCGGTCAGCAGCGCGGCCGCGGCCAGAACCGTGAAGGCGATGTTGCCTATTCCGAAGAACCGGCCCGCCACGATCGGCGAGTAACTGAACACCGTGTTGAGCTGCAGGCGGGAGCCGAACACCAGATCGACTACCAGTGCCGCGGTCGTCGCGCTGGTCAGAACCAGCAGCCGCCCTAGCGGCCGGGCTGCGGCCAACGATGCGCCCACGACGAGCACACCCGTAATCGCGAGCAAGGCCAGGGGAAACCCCCATGGACCGAGTAAATGGGCGGGCGCGAATCCGATCAGATAGGTAGAGAGAGGAAACGCGATAAGACCGAGCGCCGCAAATTCAAGCGCTCGCCGAGCGCGCGACCCGGTCGTGAGAGGGCGTATCTCCTGGCGGCGCAACCACCAAAACGCCAGTGCATATACGACGACCTGGAGTACAACGAATGCCGTTGCCACCGGCGTTCGCCAATCGTCGACGAAAACGGATTCCTCGTCGAGTGCGATCGCGGCCGCGATCCGCTCCTCGCCCGCTGCGGGTACCGCCGCCATGGGGCGTCCCTGCATGCTCGACGGCCTCGAGACGCCAAAGTGTTCCAGCAGGGTCGGCGCGACATCGACGAGGGTGACGATGCCGGGTCTGTGTGTCGACGCTGACCGAAGCAGGTCGCCTGCAGTGAATCTCGGTCCCCCAGCTATCGCGACTCCGAAATGCACATCGGGATCGAATGCCGGGTGCGTCGGCGACACGATCAGCACGAGAGCCTCTGGATCCACGGAATCAGACACGGCCGCCCACAGGTCGTCGGCGGCAAACAGCGCGGCCCGCCGATATTCATCTGCTCGCGCCGGATCTATGAGGGCGGCCTGATCGGCGCGAGCCAGGTCGCCATGATCGATGATCGTGAGGCCACAACGGCTGGTCGCCGCGAGAGCGGCGTCGGAGATCGCATCGGGGTCCGTGCGGGTGCCGAAGGGCGCGTCGGGATCGGCCACTAACCGATCCGCGCCTACGGCGGCCTCATCGACCACTCCCGTGTCGTCCATCGCGCTGAGCAGCGTCCAGCGGCCGAAGCCGGTCGGCACCGGAGGGGGCAGACCTTCGTCCGCGTTCCCGACCGCTCTGACCGGAATGTCTGCGAGCGCGGCGGCTAGCGCACCCGGCACGGCGCCGTAGTCGTCCTCGTCTGCCCGTGCCTGGAGCTCGGCGAGCCCGGCCACACGCACGTTGCTGCTGAAGTGCGCGGACGCCCCGTTTGCCACGACGATGCCCTCGGCATCGCCCTCCGGTTCGATCGTCGTACCTGAAACGCCGGCCCCATCGAGACGCGTCCCCGCGCCGATCGTTGCGAAGCCGGAGGAAAGAGTGGTGCGCGAGGCAACCGTCCGCACGGAAAGCGAGCCGATGGAGCTCTCGGCCACGGTCTCCAACAGAGCCGGGGGCCGCCACCGCTCGATATCGCTCCAGGTGATTCCCGGCAACGTAAAGACGATTGCCTTCCGACACTGTGCGTGCGCGACCTGTGGGACCAACACGAAGGCCGCAGCGGCGACTATCACAATCGAGGCCCGGCGACGGATGGCCTCACGCATGGGCGACCTCGCGATAGAGAGCAGCGACGCGATCCAGCATCCCGCGGTGCGAGAACCTCTCATCGAGCCGTGCGCGCGCGGCAGCTGCATACCTTTCCCCCGCTTGGGGATCGGACAGCACCTCGTCGATCGCGGCGGCCAACGCCGCGGCATCGCCCACGCGTACGAGCCGCCCCGTTACGCGATCCTCGATCAGCTCGCGCATCCCCCCCGCATCCGTGGTTACGACCGGCGTGCCCAGCGCGACGGCTTCTTGCGCGGCGAGCGCGACGGCCTCCCATACCGAGGACAAGCAGAAGACATCGGCCGCGGCCACGTAACTCGCGGGGTCGGCTTGCCATCCCACCCAGCGCACGCGCTCTGCGACCCCCATATCCCGCGCCATCGATTTCAGCGATGCCTCGAGCGGACCCTCCCCCACCACGGCCAGCACCGGCTGACCTGGAATTCGGCGCCACGCATCCAACAGCACGTGAAGCGCTTTCTGCGGCGCAAGCCGTGCCACCGTCGCCCCAACCCGGCGCGCGCCGACCGCCAGCTCGCGGCGAACATCGTCCGGCGCGCGCTGGGGGACCGGGGCACTGCCGGCCCCCAAATAGATAGTCGTGATCTTCGGAGCAGCCGCGGGTCGGCGTGCGACGAGATGGCGCTTGATCTCTTCGGAAGGCGCTATCACCCGCGTCGCCAAGCGGAGCGCCAAGCGTTCGGACTGGCCCAAAACGGGCGCTTTTAGGCGGCCGGCGATCATCGGGTGAATCACGTTGTGCGCAGTGAAGATGAGGGGGCGGCCCACACGGCGAGCGGCGACGCCCGCGTCCACCGCGGCACGCAGCCCGTGTGCATGCACGAGGGTGGCCTCCGATTCCCGAATCAGTCGTTCGAGATGGTTGATCGCGGGCCGGTGGCGTCTCAATCCGGGTGGGATCACCACTGGACGCGGCGCCCGCGGCATCTCCATACGAATAGTTGGGTCTGCCGCGATCTCGAATTCGAGGTCCTTCTCGCCATCGAGCCCGGCGACAAGAGCTGCGACGTGACGTCCGATCCCACCGGCCGACTGAGCGAGCACCTGCAACACCTTCACCGCGCTGCTCTGATGGAGCCGGAGGTGACCAACCTCCTGAGTCGCCCCAGCTCCGGAGATCGGATCGCGGCCATGGCTCCTACGTAGACCGCGGCCATGACCGTGGCAATTGCAAACAACTCGAGGGCGGCTTGGAGGCGCGTCGGCGTGTCGCTGGCACCGGCGACTAGTAGGCCCACCGCCGCGGCCGCGGCCGTGCAGACCAACGACCGGGCCCCGACGGTCATCAATCCCCGCCTTCCGAGCGCGACCCCGCGGCGCGGCAGGCCCCGGGCGAGAACCGCCGCGCCCAGTGTGAATGCCAGCGAATGCCCGGCGGCGAGCCCGGCGACCTCCCACCCCGGCGAAACCCTGAAAAACAGATACGCGCCGAGGCCACTGGCCAAAGCGACCGTCGCTGCATTGACGAGCGCAGGAACGCGCCCCTCTCCCATCGCGTAGAACGCGCGCGTAAGCACCAGGAACGCGGAAAAGCCCGGCAGGCCCACGGCGAAGGCAGCCAGAACGCGGCCGATCAACACGGCATTGCCCGACGTCATAACGCCGTACTCCAGCGTCGTGCGCGCAATTGCCTCCGCGGCAACGACTAGCAGGGCTGCGGTCGGGAGAAGGAGGAAGAACAACATCCCGAGCCCCTCGGCGAGGCGTCCCCCTACGGCGCCGAGCTCGCCCCGGGCGGCGTGTTCGGACATTGCCGTAAAGAGCACGTTGAAGAGCGCTACCCCGATGAGCGCGTGGGGCAGATAAAAGAACGTATAGGCCCACTGGTACGCAGCGACGCCTCCCTCGAGCTTGTTGGCGAGCAGTAGAACGACAATGAGCCCGGCTTGATAGCCCCCCGCGTAACCCAGCCCCCAGATCCCCACGCGCAAACCGCGCGCTACCTCCGGGGCCCGGGGGCGCCAGGTCCACCTCCAGCGCCACTGAAGACGGCGAAGTTGGGGGAGCAAGACCAGTGTCATCGCAATGACGCCGGCGGTAGTGCCCGCCCCCAGTAGTAGAGCCTCCCCCGCCGTGACGTTGCCCACCTCCGGAGACTGGGGTCCCCGCAACGCCGCGTAACCCAAATAGACGCCTATGACTACGACGTTGTTGGCTATCGGAGCCAATGCGGGAAGCAGGAACTTCCTGTGCGCGTGCAGGGCCGACGTCATGATCATTCCGGCTCCATAGAAAATGACCTGCGGGGCAAACAGTCGGAGAAGTGTGGTTCCGAGTTGAACTTCGTCCGCGCGCAGCTGCGGGTCCTGCACCCCCAGCGTCAGAAGTCGCATGACCAACGGGGCCGCCAAAGCCAGCACCAGCGCCAGCCCCACGAGCGCGACGAGGGCGACCGACGTAAGGGCGTTGGCCACGTCCCAGGAGGACTCTCGGTCGCGCTGAATGAGCAGTGAAACGAATGTTGGAACGAACACCGACGTAAGGACCCCTGCGGCCATCAATTCGAACAACAGGTTCGGAGCGGTGTTCGCCGTTTGGTACACGTTCGCGAGGAAGGTGGTGCCGAGGGTGCCCGCCACCACTACTACGCGCAAGAATCCCGTGATCCGTGACGCCGTCGTGGCGAGAGTGATGACTAGCGCGCCCCGTGCCAGACCCTCATTTCGTGCCGCTAGGTTTTGGATATCCACCCGCCCGCCCGGAAAAGTCTCTGGGGTCCGGCGGCCATTAAATGCCGGACGATGGGAAAGGCTCTTGCGCTCCCCTGTCGTAGCCGTAGTGCCCGGCCTCGAACGCCGCCCGGGACAAGGCCAATGCAGTAGCTATGCGACCCGGAACCGTGTCTGCGTGATCGACGGTGGCTACTCCGTCGGCGACATCCGAGTCACCGCGAACCGCTTCGACGAGTCCCCAAACGCTGTCGGCGGATTCAACTGCAATCACCTTCGCCCCGCGATCGGCAAGCGTGCCGGCAAGTGCCAGGCCGAACCCGTCTATCTCATAGACGGGCTCATCGAGACTGCCGGCAGCGACGATGAACTCCGCGCCGACCGGGATCGTCACGGGGTCCTGATCGCGGTCGATCGACAGAAACTGTGCCTCCTCGAGCTCCTCGATCAGCGCGTCCAATCGCTGGTCCGCAAGAAGATTGCCGCGGCGTTGATCGGACGTCGCGGCTGCGGCGGCGACGCTCCCGAGCTCTCGCGCGATCTGTTCCCGCAATTCCGCCGGGTCCGCGATCTCGTGACCTGTGATGAGGCTCAACTCTTGCGCGGAGTTGGGATCATCCAGGGCGAAGCGGTCCGAGATGAATACCGTGGTCGCGATATCTCCACCGGCTTCTTCCACGACGGCTCGGAGCCCGTCGATGAGCCCGTCCTCGCTGCCCTCGAAGACGAAAAGAACGATCTGCGACCCACCGAGAGCCTCATTCACCAGACTCGGCTCCAGAAAACGAGCGAAGTCTTCGCCGTTCGCCACGAGCGACCGAAGACGCACGATCTCGGCCAGTCGTTCCTCATTTGTAGTCCGGACATCCTCCAAGCGGTCCTCGATGTCCTCGATCAAGTTGTCCGCGATGACCGCGGAGCCGATCAGCAACCCCAGCCCTAGGGACAGGAAGACGGCGACGAGCGAGATCAGGTGATAGCGGAAGTCGATCACTGGGCCAAAGTGACTCGTTAGCTCGCCAGAGCGTCCCTGATCGAGAACCAGAGGTTCACGAGCTGCAATCGAATCGCTTCGACCTCGGTTCGAAGTGCCGGCGACAGGGCAACCACGATGGCCATCGTTACAAGGGTCGCGGCTACGAGGAGCATCATGTCGAAGCGCCTGATGCGACCGCGGTAGAGACGGCTCACCCCCTTGGCATCCACCAAGATCGACCCGACGCGCAAGCGCGTCAAGAAGGTCGACGCCATCCCGCGCCGGCCCTTGTCCAAGAACTCGATGAGGTTCGCGTGCGTGCCCACGGCAACGATCAGCTCCGCCCCCCGCTCGTACGCCAGCAGCATGGCGATGTCCTCAGAGGTGCCGGGCGCTTCGAACACGATCGCAGGGAGGCCGAGCGCCCTCACCCGCTCGAGGCCGGGCGCCGTCCCGTCGGGATAGGCGTGCACGACCAGAAGGGCGCCGCTGATCAATGCCCGGTTCGTGACCGAGTCCATGTCTCCGATGATCAGGTCGGGGCGCAGCCCCGCGTCGAGCAGCGCGTCGGCTCCACCGTCGACGCCGACGAGCACGGGCCGCACCTCTCTTATGTAGGGCTGCAATGCGGCGAGGTCGTCCTTGTAGTCGTATCCCCGCACCACGACCAAGACGTGTCGCCCGTGCCAGTCGATGTCCACATCGGGAAGACGGGCCGCCTCCAAAAGCACATCGCGCTCGGCCCGAATGAACTCGATCGTGTTCTCGGCAAAGCGCTCCAGTTCTGTGGACAGTGATTTCTTTGCGGCATCCATCACCTGCTCGACATGCTCGAGATCGAGAACTCGACCGCGGGCGACCTCTTCTCGAGAGCTGCCGTCGCCGCGAAATACGCGGCCCGACTCGATGGCGATGCGTTCCCCCTCGGCAATCCTCATGACCTCGGGTCCGGTTTCGTCGATGAGTGGGATTCCGGCCGAACAAAGGAGAAGTGGGCCAAGGTTTGGATAGCGGCCGGATGTGGAGCGCGACGCATTGATCACGGCGGCCACCTGTCGCTGTACCAGTCCCTCGGCCGCAACTCGGTCGATGTCCTCGTGATCGACGATGGCGATTTCGCCGGGCTCGATGCGATCGAGCAGTCTCTTCGTACGCCGATCAACCCGGGCCCTACCGACGACGAGATCGGACTGATGTGCCGCAGCCCTAAGACGCGCAGCCTTCATGTGGAACGCATCCTAAGAGGCGTGCCTCGTCTCCCTATCGAGTCCCGGGCAGATGCATCTTTGCCCGCAAGCGTTCGAGAAAGCCCGGTCCCGACAGCCGAATCAACCGCAACGGGCGCGCGTGGCGGGCTACTTGGATCTTGGCGCCGGGAGATAGCACGCCACCGATGGACCCGTCTAGCGACAGGGCAGCTTGCACGTCTTGCTCTTCCACCGTGATGTCGACCACTTCATCCGCAGCCAAAACGACCGGCCGCGCGAACATCATGTGCGCGTTCACCGGAGCAATGACGATGCACTCGGCCCGCGGAGAGACGATGGGGCCACCCGCGCTCAGCGCATAGGCCGTCGAGCCCGTAGGCGTCGCGACGATGATGCCGTCGGCATTGAACATCGCGAGGCTCTCGCCGCCGACCTGAACATGCAATCGAACCAGCCGGCGGTGGCTTTCGCGCTCGACCAGCACTTCGTTGAGCGCCACGTAGGACATTTGCTTGCCCGCCGTCGATACCTCGCAGGCCAACATCATGCGCTCCTCTATGTGGAACTCCCCCGCGATGACGCGCTTGACCGCGTGATCCTTCTGCTCGCGATCGACCTCCGTGAGATAGCCCATCGTTCCGAGGTTGATGCCGAGCAGCGGCGCGTCGCTCTTGTGGGCGAACTGTGCCGCGCGCAACATCGTGCCGTCGCCGCCCAGCGATACGACCAGGTCTGGGCTGGACTCGGTCACCTCGATTCCGTGGTCTTGGAAGATGCGCGTGAGCTCGTCCGCCGCCTCGGCGGCTCCTCTCTTGGTCTGGTGCACGACCATCGCCGCGCGCCTCAGCTCCACTGCGCGGCCTCCTCGACTGCCCTTTCGATCGCCTCTCGGTCGTCGGGCGCACCGCGGCGCAGGTGTACGAAGAACTCCTTGTTGCCGGCGGGGCCCGGAGGGAAGGCCGGGGTGGCCCCTGCGAGCCCCAGGTCGAGCTCTGCAGCCGCATCCACCACCTTGCCCACTGCTAGACGCCAGAGTTCGGGATCCCGCACCACGCCGCCCCGAACCGCGTCGCGCCCGACCTCGAACTGAGGCTTGACCAAAAGCACGAAATCGGCGCTCTGAACTGCGACGCCGGCCAGTGCCGGCAGAACGCGCGTCAAGGAGATGAACGACAGGTCGCCGACGACGCCCTCCGGACGCCACGGGAGGTCGCGCGGTCCTAGCGTCCTCACGTTGGTTCGTTCCATGACGATCACGCGTTCGTCGTTGCGGAGCTTCCAGTCGAGTTGTCCATAACCCACATCGAGCGCAATCACCAACTGTGCCCCCGACCGCAGCAGGCGATCGGTGAAACCGCCCGTGGACGCCCCCGCGTCCAACCACTTACGACCTGCGACCGCGACATCGAGACGGGAGAGAGCGAAGTCCAGCTTGTCCCCCCCACGCGACACAAATTCCCGGGCGCGTCCCTTCAGGGCGATCGCGTCGTCGGCGGCAACCAAAGTGGCGGGCCGGGAGGCGGGGATGCCTTGAACCGTTACTCCTCCGCTTTCGATCGCGAGTCGCGCTTCGGAGCGCGAGGCCGCCAGACCCCGCCTAACCAGCTCAGCGTCCAGGCGGGCTCTCTTGCTCAACGTCGGAGTCGAGCTCGGTCTCGAGTTTTTCGTGAAGTCGTTCTAGGACCTCGAGACGGGTGGCGTCATCTGCGCTCTCTGCACGTTCGAGTTCTCCCCTTGTGTCATCGAGCTCTGACCCGTTCCCGTCTTTCTCGTTCATGACGATGACTGGCGCGTAGTTGTCTTAGCCGTGGTCGATTTCGATGCGGTCGACTTCGACGACGCTTTGCCGGCAGTCTCGAGTCGCGC
>DATADF010000228.1:0-8693 GCA_036258695.1 Actinomycetota bacterium | reverse complement strand
GGCGTATGCCACGGCGTCATCCTGAAGATCGCCCCGCACATCCGCATCGTCGACATTCACCACAACATCCTGCGTCAGGACATCAGGCACGGCGCGATCGTGTTGCAGCAAGCCGTTCGCTTCATGCCCGCCGCAGTCCATCTTGCAGTCGTCGATCCCAGCGTCGGCTCGGATCGACGTTCCGTATGCATAGAGACGCCCCAAGCGGTCTTCATCGGTCCCGATAACGGTCTCTTGATGCCTGCAGCGGAGGTGTCCGGCGGGGTCGTCGCGGCGCACGAGATCGTGCAGGAGAGATATCTCCAGACACCGATCTCACGTACGTTCCAGGGCCGTGACGTTTTCGCCCCGGCCGCCGCTCATGTCGCGAGCGGTGTAGAGCCCTCCCAGCTCGGCCCGGAGGTCGCGACAGCCGACCTCGTGCCGCTCGAGATCCCCGAGGCGTGGGTCCACGATGACCACTTGCACGCCGAAGTTCTGCAAGTGGATCGCTTCGGGAACCTCCAGCTGAATTTCACCCGCTCCCATCTGGACAAGTTGGGCGAGCCCGGCGAGCAATTTGAAGTCCGGATCGAGGGCCACCGTCTCACGGTCCCGCTGGGCACTACGTTCGCCGACGTGGATGCCGGCGAGTACGTCGTGATCGAAGACTCCTATGGATTCCTATCTCTGGCCGTAAATAAGGGGGATGCTGCGGCACGCCTGCGAGCCCAGCCACGCTCGACGGCCATCATCGAACCCGTCTAACTAGTCGCTCGACTTAGTCTGGGGCCATGGCAAAGAGACGAATCGCGATAACAGGCGTGTCGCGCTTCCTGGGACTGCGCCTGGCACAAGCTCTCGCGGGCGCCGACGATGTGGGGACTCTCATCGGGGTTGACCTCGACGAGCCACCGATAACTATTCCGGGCCTCGAATTCGTCCGCGCCGACATCCGCAGTCCGCTGATCGCCCGCGTCCTGGAGGCAACCAAAGTCGACACGCTCGTGCACACGAACATCGCGTCGAGCCCACAGTTTCTCGGCGGCAGAACGCAGATGAAGGAAAACAACGTCATTGGCTCCATGCAGTTGCTGGCTGCGGCTCAGCGGGCAACCCGGCTGAAGAAAGTCGTCATGCGCTCCTCGAGCGCGATCTATGGCAGTGGGCCGGCGGAGCCATCGCTGTTGCCGGAGGACCACGCCGCCAGTCAGGTCGAGCTGTCCGGTTACGGCAAGGACTGTGCCGAGGCCGAGACCTACGCACGCGACTTCGGCCGGAGGCGACCGGACGTGGACCTCGTGATCCTGCGCACCCAGCCCGTTGTAGGGCCCACCGTGCGCACGAGCATGACCGACTACCTCTCCCTTCCCATCATCCCGACGGCTCTGGGTTTCGATCCACGACTACAGCTGCTGCACGAGCGGGACGCGGTCGACGCGCTGAGCCAGAGCATCTTTCGCGACTGCCGGGGGATCTTCAATGTGGCGGCGGATGGGGTCGTATACCTCTCCCAGGCGATCCGACTACTTGGAAAGATCGAGCTGCCGCTCCTGCTTGCGCTGGCGCAGTCGACCGCCTCGCTGCTGCGAAGATTCGAAACCGTGGACTTCCCGCTCGACCAACTGAGACTGATCGTCTACGGCCGCGTTGTGGACACCAGGCGTGCCAGGGAGGCTTTTGGTTTCGCTCCGAAATTCACGACGCGAGACACCCTCATTGACTTCAAGGAAAACCGCGCCGACGACTACACCGTCGAGCCCTCGGAACGCCGACCGGGTTGGGAACGGGAGCTCTTCGACTATCTGAACCGGCGGTCCGCTCCCAGTCGCGAGAAAGTCTGATGGCCGAAGCCGAAGTCATCCAGCTTGCCGGCCGTGCGAGACGCCGCGCCGGCGCGGGAGCACGTACTCGTTGCCGCGCGGTGACGGGCAGCGGACGGCGATGTCGCAACTATGCGGTCGGCCCGAGCGGCTACTGCCGGGTACACGAAACGCGTGAGCGTGCGGCGGGCGCTGGTCGCGCCGAGAAGAGAAAGGTCGTGCCGGGGCCTGGCGAGGAGGACGGCAGCTTCGGCGACTTCGTGCGACGGCGATTGTCGGGCGACTATCCCGTGGACGATTTCGGATACGACCCTGAGCTCTCGCGCACCGTGTTGCTCCCACTCATGAAACCGTTGTACGAGCGTTATTTCCGAGTGCGGACAATCGGCATAGATCGCATCCCGGCTACAGGCGCTGCGCTCTTGGTCGCGAACCACTCAGGCACCATTCCGCTCGACGGAGCCGTGCTGCAGTACGCGGTCGCCACCGAGCATCCTCAGAAGCGGGTCGTGCGACACATCGCGGCGAACCTCGCCTTCCGTACACCCTTCTTCGGACCGATCGCCCGCAAAAGCGGCGCAGCTCTGGCGAACGACGAAGACGCCCAAGAGTTGTTGCGGCGGGGCGAGATCGTGGGCGTGTTTCCGGAGGGCTTCAAGGGAGTGGGGAAGGGCTGGTCGGAGAGATACAGACTGCAGCGCTTCGGACGCGGCGGCTTTATTCAGCTGGCACTGCGCAATCGTGTGCCGATCATCCCCATCTCGATCGTGGGGGCCGAGGAGGCCTATCCGATGATCGCCAACCTGAGAGTCGTGGCTCGAATCTTCGGGTTCCCCTACTTCCCGATCACTCCCACGTTCCCGCTTCTCGGACCCCTTGGGGCGTTACCGCTACCGTCGCGCTGGTTGATCGAGTTCGGCGAGCCCATCCCAATGGATGCCTATCCCGAGGACGCAGCCGAGGACCCGATGCTCGTATTCGATCTATCCGATCGCGTACGTGACATCATCCAGCAGATGCTCTATCGCAACCTCAAGCTGCGGGGGAACGCTTTCTTTTAGATCAGGTGAGGTTCCAGAAACGCAGCACCCCGAGAGCGCCTGCGATCATGATCGCGATCAACAGCAGGACGAGGGCAAAGATCGTATTGCGACGCATACGACCAGGATATTTCCGCCCGTGACCGAATTGGGGAACGCATGAGTTGGAAGTCACGTCGGCACACCCTTCTCGTTCCCGCTATCGCCGCCGTCCTAGTCGCGGCGAGCCTCGGCTCGCCGGCAGTAGCGCAGAAGAAACAGACGCCCAGATGCGGAGCCTGGAAGACCGACTGGGATTACACGCCACAGCTCATGAAGATCAAATTCACCTTCGATGTTCGGGCATGTGAACTCGTGCCCCCACGGTTTCAGGGCCCTTACCTGTCGCTTCAGCCCGACTTCGTCCTGGTCGGCACGTTGCTCCAGGACGACACTCTCTCGGCCTCCGCTATCGGACAGAGCGCAACCTGTAATCAGGAGCAGCTTCGCTGCAAGATCACGATGAGATTCGAGCACTTCCCGATCGAGCGCGCGAACTACTCGGCGACTGCCGTATTGACCTCCTTGAAGAGTCCCTTTGTGAGCGTCGGCGCCTTCTACGCTCGGTGCACGTCTGTGTACATGACCTTCGTATGCGGCATTTAGCCGCGCGGTAGTCCTTTAGCCCGGCGCTGCGGGCGACCGAGGCGTTTCTCGATGAACTCGCGGTTCTTCTTGAGCATCGCGGTGAGCTCTTTGGGGCGCTCGACGAAGCTGCTAACGGCGAGCTCCAAGGAGATCGCTCCGGTGTAGTCGGCGTCGCGCAGGTGGTCCAGAAAACGATCGATCTGCAGGATCCCGCGCTCCAGCGGGAGGTGTCCGTCGCGGCCATCGCCCGCATTGTTTGACAGATGTATGTGCACCAGACGAGGCGCCAGCACTTTGTAGCTGCGCAGAAGGTCGAAGCGGGCGACCGTGAGATGGCTCGTATCGAGCGCAACATGCGGGCAGGCGGCGACGAGCTGTTCCGGTTCCAGCCATCGATAGACCCGCAATCGCCGCCCTGCGACCCACTTCGGATACATCGTTTCGACCGCCACCGTCACTCCATGGGCAGCCGAGTAGTCGGCGGCCTCTGTCATGATCCAGCGGGCGTACCGCCCCTCCCAGAGGTACGGAGGGTGGACGATGAAGCTTGAGGCGCCGAGCGCTTGGCACATCTCCACCCCGCGCTCGATCTTGACCAGCGAATCGGTCCCCCAGACGCCCTTCGTAACGACCAGAAAGGGACCGTGCACCGAGGCGATGTTGAGCCCTCGCTCGCGGGCCAACCGCCCCGGAAGGTCCGCGTCCTGCGTGCGGGGGTCCCGGGTGACCATCAGCTCGATGTCCGTGAAACCCGCCTCGGCGAGGGCGTCCATCGCCTGCTCGAGGTCAAAGGCCCAAAAGGGCCCGGTCGAGCACTGAATCGCCGGAGCGGCCGCTGCCATCGCCCGATGTTACGAACCCGCCCTCAGCTCACCGCTCCCAACCTGCGAAATCTGGCAAGCAAATGCTTGCTGGAGTTTGCACTAGGTCCCCCGGTACCGCAAAATGGCCTCGTGGCGATCCCCGACCTCCTGGCCGCTACGGCCGCCCGCCTGCCGGACAAGGCGGTCTTCGTCACCGCGGACGGCCGCTCCGTCTCCTATTCCGAGCTCGACGCCGAGGCCGATCGCGTCGCCGGGTACCTGGCAACGAAGGGGATCTCGCCGGGCGACCGCGTTGCGATTGGAATGCCGAACATCCCCGAGTTCGCATACGCATATTTCGGCGCCTTGAAAGCGGGAGCTGTGGCCGTACCGCTCAACGTGTTGCTGACGGCGCCCGAGGTGACGCGCATCCTCGACGACTCGGGCGCGCGGGTCCTTTTCACTGCGTCCCCCTTCGACGTCGTGGCCGCAGTCGGCGCGCACGACGCCTCCTCTGTCGAGTCGGTGGTCACGGTTGAGAAGTGGGATGAGCTTGGGTCCTCCGCGGCAGAGCCGGTTGCGCGCGCCGACTCTGATCTCGCCGCGCTCGTCTACACCTCGGGCACGACGGGGGAGCCCAAGGGGGCGATGCTGACTCACGGCAACCTGCTTGCGAATCTGCGTCAGCAAATGGCCATTCCAGAGGGAGCGGCCACCGAGGAAGACGTCTTGTTCTTGGCGCTACCGCTATTTCACATCTTCGGACTCAACGTCGCGCTCGGTCTCTTGGTCATGAACGGAGCAAGCGGCGTCCTCGTCGAGCGCTTCGAGCCCGTGGCCACTTTGAAGTTGATACAGGATCATCGGGTCTCGGTGTTGTTCGGAGCGCCGACGATGTACTCGGCTTGGGTTGGAACTCCGGGAGCCGAGCAGTACGACCTCTCCAGCGTGCGCCTTGCGGTGTCGGGCGCGGCCCCTCTGAGCGTTGAGATCTTTGCGGCGTTCAAGGAGTTGTTCGGAGTGGAGATCTATGAGGGGTATGGCCTCACAGAGACCGCCCCCACTCTTACTTCCAATCGGATGGGCAACACGCCTCGACCCGGGTCCATAGGACGGCCGATCCCGGAGGTCGAGATCCGACTCGTCGACGAAGAGGGTCGGGATGTCGAAGTCGGTGATCCCGGCGAACTTCTCGTGCGGGGGCCTAACGTGTTCGCCGGGTACTGGAACCGCGAAGAGGACACCAAGGCCGCTTTCTCGGGCGAGTGGTTTAGAACCGGCGATGTCGCGGTGCGCGACGAGGACGGGTACTACTACCTAGTCGATCGCAAGCGAGACCTGATCATCGTCTCCGGCTTCAACGTGTTTCCTTCTGAGATCGAATCGATCTTGCTGCAGCATCCGAAGGTGGCCGAAGCAGCGGTTATCGGGGCGCCGCACGCTTACACCGGCGAGGCCGTCAAGGCCTACGTCGTGCCCAAAAGCGGCTCCGAGCTCAGTGCGAACGAGCTGGAGCGCTTCGTCGAGGACCGCCTGGCGAGGTTCAAGCGACCGGAGACATTCGAGCTCGTCAGCGAGTTGCCACACTTGCCCACCGGAAAGATCGTCAAGCGCGCCCTGCGCACCTGATCTTCTCCAGAGCTGCGGGTCGCACGATGCGCAGCGTCCTACCCCGGCAGCGAACCAGGCCCTGGGCCTCGAATCGTTTCAAAGTCTTTGACACGCTCTCCCGCGATGTGCCGGCGAAGCTCGCGATGTCCGTTTGTCGCAGGGGGATCTCGAATTCGAGCGCGTCGTCATCGGCGCGGCCGAAGAGCAGTGCCATCTCCAGGAGCCTGCTCGCAAGACGCGCGGGCACTGTCGCGGTGCCGCGCTCATGCACGCACGCGGCCAGCGCCCGGTAGCGTCGCCCGAGGTCTGCCACAAACCCTCTTAGAGCGGCCGGCTCGCGCGCCATGACGCGGCGGAAACACTGCGCGTCGAGGCTCAATGCGCGCACCGGCGTCGCGGCAATCGCGTCTACATCGTGGGGAAGCGTTTCGAACGCTGCAAGCTCACCAACGAGTTCTCCGGCAGCCGCGAGGCTGATGATCAGCTCGCGCCCATCCGAGTTGCGGCGCGCCAGCTTCACGATTCCGTCGCCGACTAGGTAGAGACGCTCGGGCGAATCCCCGGTCAGGAAAAGGACCGACCCGCGCCGCCATCGTCGCTCAACTCCGGTGGACAGCAACGTGGTCCGCGCGTCGTCCGACAGTGCGGACAGGATGGGGGACATATGAGCGTCCACGCACACCTCCCATGGGTGACCGACATGGTTTTCGAGGGCGCGTGAGCCTCGATTTCAACTTAGCGACTTCGGACGACAAGGTAAAGACCGAACGCAGGTCCGTTTTCGCGATGCGAGGATTGATCCGTGCCCGACCCCACGATCGCGACCGCGTTCCTAGCCGGCCTCATATCTTTTCTGTCGCCGTGCGTGCTTCCGTTGGTGCCCGGTTACCTGTCGTACATGAGCGGCGTAGGGGTGGGCGAGGGCAAGAGGGTGAGTCCGCTGCGTACCGGCGCAATGGCGGGTGCCTTCGTCGCAGGCTTCGGAGCGGTGCTCGTGGCTCTTGGAGCAACCGCGACCTTGCTGGGCTCGTTTCTGCGCGACAACCAGGTGCTGTTCGCACGCGTAGGTGGAGTAGTGATCATCCTGCTGGGCCTGGTGTTCATGGGCGTGCTGCGGATCCCGTGGCTCTACCGAGAGGCCCGCTTCCACCCCACCCCGCGTGCCGGTCTGTGGGGCAGCGCAGTGCTTGGGGCGGCGTTCGCATTCGGTTGGACACCGTGCATCGGGGCGACCCTGGGTGTCGTGCTGACCATGGCCGCCGGGCGGGGCCTTGCGGGGGGACCCGGGGAGGGGGCGCTCCTGCTTGCCGTCTACTCGCTTGGTCTCGGACTGCCGTTCATCGTCGCGGGTCTCGGCGTGTCATACGCGTCCGGCACGCTTCAATGGCTGCGTCGGCGAGTGCGCGCCATCAACCTCGCGTCGGGCGCGATGTTGATCCTGGTGGGGATCCTCATTCTCACCGAGCAGATGACGCGGATCTCGTACTGGCTCCTCGACCGCGTCGACATCTGGCCCTCTTTCTGATTGAGGCACAAGTTCACGTAGTGCCCAGTGGCTGTCGCGTACAAGGCTAAAACTGCAGGTAGCGACGCCCTTTGAGCTTGTGATCGCGCTCACAAAAGGCCGCTAGTATCGGCTCGATGCCGACGCGTGCCATACCCGAGGCCACCGTTGCTCGCCTGCCCGTCTACCTGCGCGCGCTGCTCGACCTCGCCGAGGGGCGAGGGGAGAGCACGGTTTCGTCCGAGGAGCTGGCCCGCTTGGCCGGCGTCAACGCGGCCAAGGTACGTAAGGACTTCTCCTACCTGGGCTCTTACGGCACACGCGGTGTGGGCTACGACGTCGAGTACCTGCTCTACCAGATCACTCGTGAGCTCGGCCTGACCCAGGACTGGCCGGTCGCGATCGTCGGGGTCGGGAATCTGGGTCGTGCTCTCGCCTCTTACAAGGGTTTTTCAGAGCGCGGATTTCGCATCCTTGCGCTCTTCGACGTCGACGAGTCGGTTGTCGGTCGGAAGGTAGCCGGTCTCGATGTCCGCCATCTCGACGACCTCAAAGAAGTCGTGACGGAGTCCGGGATCTCGATCGGCATCATCGCCACGCCCCCGGGTTCCGCCCAGGAGGTCGCCGATCGGCTTGTGGATGCGGGGGTGAAGTCCATCCTCAACTTCGCTCCGGCCGTTGTGAACGTGGCACCGGATGTGACGGCCCGCCGAGTCGATGTATCGATTGAACTGCAGATTCTTTCCTTCTACCAGCAGCGAACGCAGGCCATCGCAGCGGCTCGCGAGGCCAACCGCCGACTTGGTGCGGGTCGTCCGGGGCGTTAGTTTCAGCCGGCGATGTCCCTGCTCCTCGTAGGAATCAATCACAAGACGGCCCCCGTGGCCCTATTGGAGAAGCTCGCGATAGCGCAGGCCGATCTCACGAAGGCGCTCCACCAACTCGCGTCCTACGAGCACGTGCTCGAGGGCGTGATCCTTTCGACGTGCAATCGCGTCGAGGTCTACGCGGATGTTTCGCGCTTCCACGGGGGGTCCTTGGACCTACGCAATTTCCTCGCGGAGTTCCGCCATCTCGCCCCCGAGGACTTCGTCGATCACCTGTACACGTATCACGACGACGCGGCCCTGAGGCACCTTTTTCGAGTGGCCTCCGGCATCGACTCCATGGTGATCGGCGAGTCCGGGGCCGGCAAGTCCATGACCGGCGCGGCCGTGATCGGCCTGATCGAGCCGCCGGGCCGCATCGCCGGAGGCGAGATCCGCCTGCGCGGCCGGCGCATCGACGATCTCCCGCCCGAGGCCAT
>DATADF010000227.1:0-13510 GCA_036258695.1 Actinomycetota bacterium | reverse complement strand
GCGGAAGACCTCGGCTAGATACGCGCCCGCGTTGAGGCTGAAAGCGATGATGCCGGCCGTATAGGTATCGACGTTCACCCCAAGTCCTATCGGTAGGCCTATACCGATGAAGATCAGCTGCCAGATCAAGGGCGTCCCACGCAAGAAATTGATGTAAACGCGGGCCGGCGCCCGGACCACGGCGCGTTTGGAGATCGCGAAGACCGCGAGGATCAAGCCGAGGATGATCCCGAAGAACTCCGATGAGAAGGCCAGGATCAACGTGTTCTTGGCTCCGTTGACGAAGTCATCCACGTAGGGAGTCAGCTTTTCGAAATACAGGTAGTTCAGCGAGAACAGCTCCATCTGGTCGCCGTTGACGAACCAGAAGAGGAACGCTCCGAGCGCTAGCGCCTGGCCTCCGAGAACGGCTCCGGCGATCGCTTCCTCGCGGCTGACCTTGGTGGCCATCCGGCGCATGATTCCCGAGCCGAGGGCGGCGCCCCCCAGGCCGAGCACCATGCCGGCGATCAAAACGGCGTCCAGCTCGTGTGACCTGAAACCGCTCTGCAGGCTCTCTAGAGGTGTGATGCCCTGAAGGAGCAGCACCAGAGCGGCGCCGACGATCACCAGAGCAAGTGCGACACCTCCGACGGCGGCGGCGACGACCGCCGGCGGAGAGCTGTCGCGCCGAAGGAGGGCCCAGCCGACTAGAGGACGCTCGAATTGTTCAGCCGCCATCTCTACCCTCCCGTTGAACAGAAAAGCCCGCGCTCACCACGAGCGCGGGCTCTTTCCGTCTAGTGCTTAGATCATTGTGCGAATTCGGGCAGTTCCTGATCGGGGAAGTATTTCTGGAAGATCTCCTGGAAGGTCCCCTCGGAGATCAGCTCGGCGAGCGCATCGTTGATCGCCTGCAGGAGCGCGGGGTTGTCCTTGGCCACTGCGATCGCATACTCCTCGCCGGTCTCCACTTGCTCCACGACCTCGAGGCTCGGCTTGTCCTTGATGGAGTCCACGGAGACGGGCAAGTCGTTGAATACGGCAACGACGGCCCCGGCTTGGAGCTGCTGGTACATCTGCGGGGCCTTTTCGAAGGAGACGAGCTCGACTCCTTGCGGTGCCAACTTCTCCTCGGCGAAGAACGCACCGGTGGTGGCGCGCTGAACTGCGACTCGAGCCCCTTCGGGGAGATCCTCGGTCGACTTGATGTCCGGGGTCTCGTCCGTGTTCACAGTTAGCGACTGCAGCGACGGGTAGTACGGGTCACTGAAATCGACTACCTCGCGCCGCTCTGCCACGGTCACGGCGGCGGGAGAGCCCTCCGGGGCGTACGCAGTAACCGCGGCCACCACGATGTCGAACTTCGTGCCCGACTGAAGCTGCTGGAAGATCGTTCCGAAGTCGGTCGAGATCCACGCGTCGTCGGGGTTCTCGAGCCCAAGCTTGTCTGCGATCGCGCGCACCAACTCGACGTCGTAGCCGGTGAGCTGGCCCCCCTCCTCGAACTCGAACGGCGGATACGGGATGTCAGAGCCAACCGTCAGGACGCCGTCCTCTACGAGCTTGAAGTCGGCCGCGGGCTCCTCCGTCCCGCCGTTGTCGCCTGCGGGCGGTGCCGGCTCCTCCTCGCCGCACGCGGCCAGAGCAAGAGTCAGCGCCCCTGCGACCGCTATGAGCTTCAGCCACTGTCTTTTGCGCGGTTCCATGTTCCTCCCTTTTCGTTATGCCTCACCGAGGTACGCCTTGCGCACTTCGTCGTTGCCCAACAGCTTCTTAGCATCGTCGGCCAGCACGATCTCACCAGTTTCGAGGACATATCCCCTATCCGCCAGTTGCAGCGCCAGCTGTGCGTTCTGCTCGACGAGGAGAATGGTCGTGCCTTGCTCGTGAATGACACGGAGCAGGTCGAAGATCTTCTCGACGAAAAGGGGCGCGAGGCCCATCGAGGGTTCGTCCAGCATTAGAAGGCGTGGATGGGACATCAGCGCTCGCCCGACGGCAAGCATCTGCTGTTCCCCTCCCGAGAGGGTTCCCCCCATTTGCTTCTCTCGTTCCTTCAAGACCGGGAACAACTCGAATATGCGGTCGTAGTCATCGGTCGGGCTCTGCCCACGCCGGGCGTAGGCCCCCATCGTTAGGTTCTCGCGCACGCTCATGCGCGGAAAGATGTGCCGGCCTTCGGGCACGTGCGATAACCCCAACTCGACAATCTCGTGGGCCGGCATGTTGTCTATCCGCTGACCCGCGAAAGTGATGTCACCTCCAGAGGCGCGCTTCACGCCCGAGATCGTCTTGAGCGTCGTGCTCTTGCCGGCTCCGTTCCCACCGATCAGGGTCACCAGCTCGCCCTCGTTGACATTGAGCGAGATACCTCTCACGGCCTCGATTCCGCCGTAGTTGACGGTCACGTCCTTCAGCTCGAGCAGCGCCTCAGCCACGCTTCCTAGTCCCCTTCCGGGTTTTGGGAGGTTCCTCAGAGGCCGCCAGATGGGCGCCGTGCTCGACCGCGCCGGCTCCGAGATAGGCCTCGACGACCTTCGGATCGCGCTGCACCTCCATGGGTGACCCGTCGGCGATCTTCTCGCCATGGTCGAGCACCGCGACCTTCTCGCAGATACCCATGACGACCTTCATGTCGTGCTCGATGAGGAGGATCGTGATGCCGCGGTCTCTGATCTTCGCGATCAGCGACATCAGTGCCGCCTTCTCCGTTGGGTTCATACCTGCCGCGGGCTCGTCCAACAAAAGCAGCTTCGGCTGCGTGGCCAGCGCTCGTGCGATCTCCACACGTCGTTGGTCCCCGTACGAGAGGTTGCCCGCGAGCTCGTTCGCGTACTTGTGGATCCCCACGAAATGGAGCTCGTCCTCGGCTCTCTGCTGGCCGTCCCGCTCCTCGCGTCGGTGGCGCGGCAACCGGAAGATGGCGTCGAAGATGTTCTGCCGGTGGTGAGCGTCGGCTCCGACGAACACGTTCTCGAGGGCCGTCATGTTCTGGAACAGCCTGATGTTCTGGAACGTACGACCGATGCCTCCCTGGGTGATCTCGAACGGCTTCCGCATGCGACGTCTGATGCCGAGGGTGGTGGTCTCGAGAAGATCCTCGCCGTTGAACATGACCTGACCATCGGTTGGGGCATAGATGCCCGTCATCAGATTGAAGAAAGTTGTCTTGCCCGCGCCATTAGGGCCGATCAACCCACGGATCGTCCCCTTCTCGATCACGAGGTCCACCTTGCTGACCGCGGTCAAGCCACCGAACTGTTTGGTGACGCTTCGAGCCTCGAGGATTGCGTCGGCCATCAGTCGCCCCACTCCGAGCGGCGCGGCATCCTCATCACCCGCCACCTGCGGCGTATAGCTGCTCCTCCACCACGTGCCCCTTGAGCTCGGCCTTGCGCCGCTTCGAGGGGAGGAGGCCCTGAGGCCGGAAGATCATCAGCAGGACCAACACAAAGCCGAACACAAAGAAGCGATAGTCCTCGAAGCCTCTGAAGATCTCGGGCAAGAGGACGACGGCAGCGGCACCCAGGATCGCACCCGGAATCGAGCCCATCCCACCCACGACGACCATCGCCAGGATGAGAATCGACTGGATGATGCTGAACGTGGGTGGGTTGATGAAGTTCACTTGCTCCGCGTAGATGACTCCCCCGACCCCCGCGGTACACGCACCGATCGCGAAGGCGGCGAGCTTCATCCGCACGACCGGAACGCCCATCGCCGCGGCCGCGATCTCGTCCTCGCGAATCGCGACCCATGCCCGGCCTATGCGCGAGTTATCGAGCATTCGGATCGCGATCACCCACAACACTACGAATATCAATAACAGCCAGTAGTACTTCTTATCGAGAAGCGTCCCCCACTCGATGTTGATGTCTCCGATGGTGATGGCAGGGTGTGGAATCCCCCGCACCCCCCTAGGACCGCCCGTGATGTTGTCCAGGTTGTTGGCCGTGATGCGAAGGATCTCGCCGAAACCAAGCGTCACGATCGCGAGATAGTCCCCGCGGAGTCGCAATGTGGGAGAGCCCAGCACCACCCCCGCGATGACCGCCGCGACCAATGCCGCGGGGATGATCAACCACATCCACATGGACCACGTCGGCTCCACCGCCGTCCCCGCACCACCGATGGCCTGCGTGTACGAGTGAGCGCCGGTCAGGATCCCTGCCGTGTAGGAACCAATGAGCCAGAAAGCGACGTAGCCGAGGTCGAGCAAGCCGGCGAAGCCGACCACCACGTTCAAGCCGAGGGCAAAAAGCGCGAACAGCGCGACGCGAGCCAGAGCACTGCCGCTCGTCGCTCGTCGCGCCCAATCGGGGAGGTCGAACCACTCAGAAAGGAACGGCAGCAGCGCGGCCGCCGCGATCACAAGGATGCCTATGAGCGGGTAGGCCCACTTCCGGTTCTCCTCGATCTTCTCTCGAAAAACACCGAGCGGCTTCGTAATCGGTTGCAGCTGTCGACCGGCCGCTTGTCGCACCCGTCCATACGCAGTCACACGCGCGTCGCGGAAGGCGCCGCGCCGCTGCGCCATCTCCCGGCGCGCGTCCTTCATCCGGCGCCCGAGCGTGCGGGCGTCCGTCTCAGCAGGTTCCTGTGCCTGAGTGCTGGCGGACGGCTTGTCGTCGCGGGCCATTTAGTGACCCACCTCCTCGCCGAGGATCCCGCTCGGACGGAACAGAAGGACGAGCACCAGCACGACGAAGGAAGTCACGTTCAGCCATTGGGCGCCCAGGCAGGGGACGGAATAGGCCTCCACCAATCCCAGGAGCAGGCCTCCGAGCATGGCGCCACGGATGTTGCCGATACCGCCCAGCACCGCGGCGGTGAATGCCTTGATGCCGGGCAGGAAACCGATAAACCAGAACGCCGGGGCCCCGAGCACCTGCACGAACAACATGCCGGCGGCCCCCGCCATCACCCCACCGACGAGGAAGGTCGTCACGATGACCGCGTCGATGTTGACTCCCATCATCGACGCGGCCTCGGCGTCCTGAGCGACGGCGCGGATCCCTCGTCCCAGACGCGTCTGGCGAACGAAACGGTCGAGGATGAAAAGCATTAGCGCGGCGGCCACGATGACCAAAACTCGCTTGTTCGAGAATGAGGAGCCAAACAATGAGAAGACCTGTTGGGTGTCCATCACCTCCGGAATGGATTGCGGGTTCGGGCCCGCGATCGCCGGAAGTTTGATCGGACCGATGTAGTGCTGGCCGTCCATCAGCACGAACAGGTACTGGATGAAAAGAGAGGCGCCGATCGCGCTGATCAAAAACGAGAGGCGAGGCGCGCCGCGACGACGCAGCGGACGATAAGCGAATCGCTCCACCAGGACTGCAAGTCCCCCGGAGGCAATCATCGAAGCCATCAGCGCGACCAGCAGGACGAAAATCAACATCAGGCCGGACTGAGGCTCCGAGATGTCGAACCAGTCGCGGATGGCGTACAGGGTCGCGAAGGTGGCGACCATGAAAACCTCGGAGTGGGCGAAGTTGATCAGCTGCAGGACGCCGTAGACCATCGTGTAGCCCAGAGCGATCATGGCGTAGATCGCGCCGAGGGTTAGACCATTGCGGGTTTGATCCCAGAATTGGTCGCCGACTGCGGAAAAGCAGTCCCCGATTACTTCCACTGGTCCCCTAGCGCCCCCATGGACAAAGTGGTCGGATTTTAGGCATAAACAACAGGGGCAGGCTGTTCGCCTGCCCCTGTCTCACTAAAAGTCGTTCTTAAGCAGAGCCGAGTAATTCCGCCGCGCTACCGAGCGGGTTGAGCTCGCCGGCCGTGACCTCGTACAGGTAGAACAACGAGGCGGGATCCTCGGCGACGACCTCGTGCACATCGTCGAAGGCGTACGGCTTGGCGACGCCCTGGAACTCACTGCCCGGCGCAAGACCGTCAAGGTATTCCTTGATGCCCGCACGGATCGACTCGGCGTCCTCGGCGCCACCCTCGATGGCCGATCGGATGCCCTCGCCGAGAAGGCTGGCGACGTCATAGCCCTCGGCGGCGTACACCGGCACGGACGACGCCTCTCCACCGTATTCGCCCTGGTACTTGTCCACGAAGTCACCCGACAAGTTCGTCGGCGCGATCAGGACGACGTTGTCGGCCCCGTTGCCGGCGAGGTCGAGGAAGGTCGACGACAGGGACCCGTCGCCCGACATCATCGTGATGTCGACGCCCGAGTCACGTGCCTGCTTCACGATCTTGCCGAAGTCGGCGTCGTAGCCGCCGAAGAACAGAGCGTCCGCTCCCGACGCCTTAACCGCCGAGATGAATGCGGAGAAGTCCTCCGCGCCGGATTCCACACCCTCGAACCCGACGATCTCTACGCCTGCCTCCTCCGCCGTGTCGCGCACGGTCTCGGCAAGTGGCTGGCCGTATTCGGATTTGTCGTGTGAGACGAAGAGACTGGACGGCTTCAGCGTGTCGGCGATGTACTGACCGGCAAGGCTGCCCTGCGCGGCGTCGTTCCCGCACGCGCGGTACCAGTAGTCCCATCCTTCCTCGTTCAGCGCGGTGTTCGTCGCCGACGGAGTCACGAATGGAATCCCAGCCTCGTTGTAGCTGTCACCGGAGGCGGCCGACTCGCCGGAGAAAGCAGGACCGATGACCGCGACCGTGTCGGGATTGGAAACGGCCTCTTCGACAACCGGAGGCGCATTGTCACCGCTGCCCTGAGTGTCGCCTCTCTCCAGAGTGATCTCAGCTGGGAAGTCGGGATCCTCGTTGAGCTCGTTGATGCGGAGCTGCGCGCCCTGGAAGGCGGGGATCACGAGATAGTTGAACGGCCCGGTAAGCGCACCCTGGAACGTGATCGAGACGGGGACCTTTTCCTCTACTGAGGTTCCGTTGCCGTCACCGTCACCGTCACCGCCGTTGCCGCCACAGGCACCGGCGAGCAACGCCAAGGCCGCCAGAACCGCGAGCAACTGCATCCACTTGGATCTCTTCATCCAATTCCCCCTTACCTGCTCCATGACCCCGGGCGCCGATCGCCGTTGATAGGGGCCGCCGACCTACGAGGGCAGTAGTTTAGCGACCGCCCGGTAAAAGTCCAGATAGCGCTGGGGGCGTCTCAGCCGGTCAGATCGTCGACCCGGCCCACCTCGCGCCAGCCCGAACCGGACACCTGATACACGAACACTGGGGGGTCGCCCAGTTCGCCCTGCGTGTCGAATCCGTAGGTCTTGGTGAGCCCCGGCCAGCTGTGGCTATGCGCCCACGTGGGGATCGACTCGCGTAGCTCTTCCGGCGACGACTCGCGGCTGAGGCCGGAGTCCGCCAGCGCTGCGGCCACGAGTTGGATCGACTCGAAGGCCTCGATCGCGAAGGGGCCGGGGGCCTCTCCGATCTCCTTCTGGAAGTCGGTCGCCCACCTACGCAGCTCTGAATCGGATGACGACGCGGGGTCCGCACAGCTACAGAAGATGACCGCGCCCTGCGCTTCGGAGAGGCCGAGAAGTCCGGGGTCCTTCGCGATCGAGGGTCCCGCGAACAGCACGTCCAGCTCGGCTGCACTCGCCGCGGCGGCGAGCTCCGCAAGCTCGGCCCCCGGCCCGGCGAAGAAGATTGCATCCGGCTCGGCCTTTTGGACCGCGCCTATCACCTCGTCGAAGGGTTCGTCCTGCTCGGCTTCGTCCGCATCCACCAGGACGGGGCCGAGGGTCCGCGAGAGAGCGTCCGAGAGGGCGCGCGTGTAGCCCGAGTCGCGCCTCACCAACACGACTCGCTCCGCGCCGGCGACCTCGTCTAGGTAGCGCCCCGCCGCCTCGCCCTCACTCTCGTCGGTGGCGATCAGCCGAAAGAACCGCGACCGGTCGACAAGATCCAGTGCGGCACGAGCTGCCGTGGGAGCGAGCACCGGAATGTCCGCGGCGGCGAACGACGGCATCGCGGTCTCGAGCGCCGCCGAGGAATAGGGACCGACGACCGCAACCATTCTGTCCCTCGCCGTCAGGTCCGCTGCAGCGTCGCGAAGCTCCTTTCCACGCGCCGCCGAGATCTCAACCAGCTCCAGTCTGCAGGGCAGCCTCTCGCGGTTGGCCCGAGTGATGCCGAATCGGAGGCCTTGTAGAACCGGGATGCCGGAGAACCCAGGTTCGGCTGCGTCGGAAGCGATCGTGCCGATCTCCCACACGCAGCGCTCAGCTCGGGGCTGGGGGTCGTCGGAACAGGCCCCGGCACCGAAAATGCCGACGACAAAGCTCAGTGACCCCGCTAGCCCGCGCCGGCCGCGCCTCAACTTATGGCTGACCGCCGGCCTCTTGCTCACCGACGCCGAGGATCTCCTCGGCCACCGCCTTCATCGAACGGCGCTCGTCCATTGCGCGCTTCTGGATATGCCTGAAGGCATCAGCCTCGGACAGGCTCTGTTGGTCCATCAACTTGCCCTTTGCCCGATCGACCACCTTGCGAGTGGCCAACTGGTCGGACAGCTCCGCGGATTCCTTCTTGACGGCGGCGAGCTCTGCGTAACGCGCCATTGCGATGTCGATCGCCGGCATCAAGTCGGACTTCTGAAACGGCTTCACGAGATATGCCATCGCGCCCGCTTCGGCAGCGCGCTGCACAAGGTCCCGTTGTGAGAACGCCGTCAGGATCAACACCGCCGCCAGGTCGTCGCGAACGATCGTCTGTGCCGCGCTCAGCCCGTCGGTGCCCGGCATCTTTATGTCCATGATCACGAGGTCGGGATCACGCTCGCGCGCTAATCGAATAGCAGCGTCACCGTCGGCGGCCTCTCCGACGACCTCGAGACCTTCCTCTTCGAGCATCTCTTTGAGGTCGAGCCGGATGATCGCCTCGTCTTCGGCAATGAGAATCTTCGGGCGTGTCGCGGTATCGGCCATCTCGATGCCGAAGGTTATGCGCGCGAGCCGAGCATGCGGTCCAGAAGCCGGTCCTGCTCTCGTTGCAACTCGTTGATCTCGCGCAGCGCCTCGTCGCGCTGACGCACCAGGCGATCGTGATCGTCACGGGCGACTCGATACTCGCGCTCGGCGATCGGGGTCTCGGCAACCAGCATGCGCGTCTTGGCCTCCTCGACCACGTCCATCTGGAAGAGGAGTTGTTCCTCGACGATGCGCAGATCGTCTTGCGCCCGGGTGAGGCGATCGCTTATTTGAGTGAGGCTCTTGTGGATATCCATCGTCCCGAAAGTATGCATTCGAAGTGGCCCTATAGCCAGCCTTGCCGTTTGGCCCACAGGGCGAGCGCCGCGCTGGCAGCGAAAATGATCGACAGGATCCACACGATTGACAAGGGACTGCTCTGGCCCGGGATGAAGATGTTCATTCCGTAGATACCCGTCGCGATCGTCGTGGGAGCGAGCAGAACGACGATCAACGCAAGCCGCTCCATCGCGATATTCATCTTGGCCGTCAATACGGACGCGTAGTAGTCCAACAAGTCCTGAAGAAACTCGCGCTCGCCGTCACAGAGATCTCCGAGTCTCTGGAGCCGAACGGCGAGCTCCTCAAATGGGCCGACCAACCCGGGCACGATTTCTCCGGCAACCTCTGCAGTGCGCGCACACGCAGCTCGGTTCTGAGCGGCTCGGTTGCGAACGGTGATCAACTCGTGCCGAACGCGGTAGACCTCCTCCAGGAACTCCTGCTGCTTGCCCGTCTTGCCCTCGCGCATCCGGCGATCGAGGGATCCCGCGGCGCCGGCTATGTCCCCGAGGAACTCCTCCAGCCGCCGGGCGATGCCCCCGACGATGGCCGCCGAAAGTTCGACGGGCGATTCAGGCCGGAAGTCTTCGTGAAGAATCCGCTCCCGGACCTGTGTCGTCTCCCGCAGAATGGCTTCTGGCGAGACGGTCTGGTCTCTGACCACGTGGGTTGTGACGAGGAATCGAGGGCCGATGAACTGACCGATCTCGATCAGATGACGGTCGGGGTCCAAGGAGTGGAGGGACAGAAAAAGATGGTCGCTGCTGCGGCGAAGCCGGGGCACGAGGCTCAGCGCGCCCGCTTGGCGCACGATATTGGCGTCGAAGTTGAAGTTGTCTTGGAGCAGCCGTACTTCCTCATCCCCGAGCGACGGAAGATCGAGCCACAGGAAACCTTGTTTGCGCCGCAGCAGGGCTGGGATGTCGTCGGCCTCGTGCGAGCGAGCTCCCGTCCGGGAGATCCACAGGGCCTGGGGACCGGTAGCCACCGCGCAACCGTATCCAGCCGTCCCGCCCGAAACCAGCGTTCAGTTTTGTGTAGATCCGCAGGGCGCCGGGGCACGGCCCCGAACCTCACGGCATGACAGGCGGAAGAGGCGGCCGCGCGCGGGGGATTCCAATCGTTCTGATGGTCCTCATGAGTTTGGGCGGCCCCGCGACGCCGGCATTCGCGCAGCCCGCGGAGGCGCCGTGTCCTCGTAGCGCGGCGCGGCAGGTCTATCCCTTCGACCAACCGGCACTCAGCAATGGGGGCCGAATGGTCGCGTTCACAACTGCGGCCGCCCTTGACGCGCGCGATCGCAATGGGGATCTGGATGTGTATCTCTGGTCGGGGCGTCGGGTGACACGGGTCTCGCTGGACGGCAGGGGCAAAGAGGGCGACGGGCCCTCGCGCCACCCCGCGATCACCCCCGACGGTCGCTTCGTTGCGTTCCAGAGCGATGCACAGCTCGTCCGCGGGGATCCCGATGGGCCGTCGACGGATGTGTTCGTGCGTGACCTGCGCAGGAAAGAGATCACACAGGTCTCCGTGGGTCTTGGCGGCGCCATCACGCGCGGGGAGTCGAGCCGACCGAGCATCAGCGCCGACGGCCGCTTCGTCGCCTTCCGAAGCACCGAGCCGAATCTGGTGGACGGCGACGAGAACGACCTCGTGGATGTGTTCGTTCGGGATCTCAAGAAACGCAAGACGGTTCTCGTCTCGGTCTCATCCGAGGGCGCAGCGGGCGACGATCGTTCCGCGGGCCGCAGTCGGGGTGGCCTCGACATCAGCGGCAATGGGCGCTACGTCGTGTTCGAGAGCGCGGCCTCGAACCTTGCTCCGGCGGATACCGACGGCGACAGCGACATCTTCATCCACGACCTTGCAACCGGAAACACCAATCTGGTGTCGGTCGCTTTCGACGGCGGGGACACGACGGGCTCCCCTCTGAACGTCGAGGGAGCGGATTCACTGTCGCCGTCCGTGAACGCGGACGGAACCCTCGTCGCCTTTGCGAGCGGCGCCGTGAATCTCGTGGAGGGGGATGCCAACAACCAGGGGCCAGACGGCGGCTATCTGACCGACGTGTTCGTGCGCAATCTCACAACGGACGAAACACAACGAGTCTCGGTGGGGACCGGAGGTGCCGAGGCCGATGGACCCTCGCATTTCCCGTCGATAAGCGCGGACGGGGGCACCGTGAGCTTTGAGTCCGTCGCGACAAATCTCGCATCCGGTGACGACAACGGTGAATACGACGTCTTCGTCCGAAACCTCGCCACCGACACGACGGTGCCGATCTCCGTCCGAGACGCGACTCCGGACGTGAGCGCGCAGCCGCGCCGTTTTCCTTTGGGGTCCGTGTCCGCCGCGCTCAGCCCGGACGGCGGGACAGTTGCATTCGCGAGCGACGACGGCGACCTCGTCGGCGACGACGAGAACGGAGTCTTCGATATCTACACGCGCAAGGCGCTGGGCCGCTCGCCGCCGCGGAGACTCGCGACGCCGTGCCTCGAGGAGCCGGTCCTCGTCGCCGACGAGACTGGACTGGTTGCGCGCGGGGGCTCCGAGTTCGGACCCCCAGATCCGGCATGGCAGGTACTACTCGCGCTGACCGCTGTTCTCGCTCTGGCGCGTGCGACGAGAAAAGTTCGTTTGGGACTCGTCGCGCTCCTCGCTGTTGGGTTGTTCCTTCCGCGATCCCCCAGCGCGACTGCTCACCACTACGCGCCGATTCAACCCGGGGGCCAGCTCTTGGAGGAGGAACTGCCGTGCAGCATGAACTTCGTCTTCCAGGAAAGAGAGACTCGCGCGGCGGTCGTCGATGGCCGTGGAGGGAGAAGCGGCGGCGGGGCTCTCTATATCGGGACCGCGGCCCACTGCCTGCGTGACTTCGGCACAGACGGCCTCGTCGGCGCGCGCCCAAAGATCGAAGGCCTCGGCGAGTTTGGAACGACGGTGTATGGGCGCTACGACCTGTGGAGCTCACGCGCTATGGACTTCGCGTTGATCAAGATCGACGCCGAAAAGGCGGACATGGTCAGCCCATCGGTTCGCGCTTGGGGCGGGCCGAAGGAGATCGAGAACACGTTCAACGCGGGAGCCCCCACGATGTACTACGGATTCGGCACCTATCTCCGGAACACCGAGTTCACCCGGGCGAAAGCCGGCGCCCTGGAATACGTCATCGAGGAATCGGCACCGTACGAGGGTTGGTACGTGGACGCCCACGTCGCCTCCGGTGGCGACAGCGGCTCGCCGGGCCTGATCGGCGAAGACGGGGAGGCGTTGGGGATCACGGTGGGGATCGCGGCAGGCTTTGGTGAGCCGGGACTCGAGCTGGGACCGACCGCCGCGCTGATCATCGATGAGCTGCGTTTAGCGGGATTCGACGTCGAGCTCGTCACCGCGCCCTTCCCGGCAAGCCCCGCAGACATTGCCCAGCACTGCGCGGCCATGCCGGTCGACGACAGCGGCCGCGGGGACGGCTGCATCCGCTCCAACCCCGGCCCCTAGCCAGGGTTTCGTGTTTCTTTCGAACGTCGGCTTCGAATAGCGAACCCCGTTCACGAAAGGAAGTGGGAATGCCTTGAGTATTGAGGGGTTTCTACACTGAGGGCCCGGCCGGGGTGGCGAAATTGGTATACGCGATGGTCTCAAACACCATTGGGCGCAAGCCCGTGCGGGTTCGAGTCCCGCCCCCGGCACAAATCGTTCCGAACGAGTCGCGCTAGACGCAGATCGAGCGCGCCGTCAGGCTCGGTCGGCCACCCCTGATTCGCCGCTCTCGCTCGCGCAGTGCGCACAGCAATAGATAGTGCCGCCGGCCTCTACTCCGTGCCCCACGATCTTGCATCCGCAATGCGCGCATGTCGGAGCGACGGCGTGGATCGCGCATTCGAAGCTGTCGAACGTGTGAGGGCTGGATTCACCGGCGAGCGTGATCTGAAAAGCCTTGTCGTATTCATTGCCGCAGGTCTCACAGCGGGCCATGGATCCTCCTAGAGGTCGGGTCGCGCGTGCCTACCCGGACGGCCACGGCATGAACCCACGGAGAACCGCGCTCAGCCAAAAGAAAAAGGCCCCGTAGGGCCTTGAGAACGGATCGCAGAGCGACTACTTAGTCGTCATCGCCCTCGTCTTCGTTGTCTTCCTCGGCTTCGGCTTCGGCACCCTCGGGCTTCGGCTTCTTGGGCTTTTTCTCCGCACCGGCCTTGCCGTGCTGCTCACAGGCCTTGCCGTGGCTCTCGCCCGCCTTTCCGTGGTCCTGGCCGGCCTTGCCAGTCTCCGCGCCCTTACCGCCCTGGCCCGCCTTCCCGTGGTCCTGGCCGGCCTTGCCGTGCTGCTCACAGGCCTTGCCGTGG
>DATADF010000226.1:0-2641 GCA_036258695.1 Actinomycetota bacterium | reverse complement strand
CGCTCCACCAGCGACAGGTTCCTCGAGCACGTCAGGTTCATTGAGAAAGCGAAGGCCGCGGCGACGTCGGCGAGAAGCTCTTCGCCTCCTGTCGAAATGCGCGCCTCGGGGCTACCGTCGGGCCTCTCGGCCTCGAGTCGCTCGACCGCTTCGATCGCCACTGGAGCCACGGGCGCGATGGAGCTGCTGAAGAGAAAACGACCGATCGGCAGCTCGACATCGTCGGCGTGGAAAGTCGTCCCGTTCGTGTAGAAGACGGCACGGTGTCTGGTCTCCCTCAAGGGGACGTCTCTGAAGTACATGCCGGTCACGATCTGCAACATCGACAATTAATATTCCCTCAGTGCGTCGGGCTCGGACGACTGCCCTTCCGCGGGAGGTCGCCAGCCCCCTGCTGTCTTTGAGACAGTTCGAGCAGGGTCAGCCTCGTTTCCACCAACTCGTCACCGTCGCTTGGCTAGACGCGGGTGAGCTTGAGGCTCGCGAGACAGCGCTGCGCACACAACAAACCGGGGACCATCTCCCTGAACCGATGCGCGCGGTCTCTCAGTTGAAGAGCTTCGCGTTCTCCCAACGCTCTTCCTCAGGGAGCCCCGTTCCGTCGTAGAAGGCAACGTTGCAGGCTTTCACCTCCGGTGTCGAGATCGAATGGCCGGTGGGCAAGTCCGGACATGGGTTCTTTCCGAAGAAAGCATCTGTACCCCAGTGCGAGCGCACCCCCTTGTATACGTCTCCTACCACCACGTGACACCGCCCCATCAGTGCCCACAAGATCGGATTCCCCTTCTCATCGCAGATCTGGTGAGCGTCGTCGCGGAGGATCCCGTCGATCATGTTCTTGATCGTCAGGGTCCTCATCAAGCGGAGGCCCGACTTGTACTTGCCGTAGTTGCGGTAGCCGAAGTCGTGGCGGAGGCATGCCTTGCCGAACGTTCCCTCGACGTCACCCCAGGTCGGTCCCGAGCACCCGTCATCGCTCCAGTCGAAGGGGTCCGGCTTATCTGCCTTGACGTCGAGGAACTCGACGAGGGGTAAGTGCATCAGCCGGTTCGCCTCGACCAACGGCGCCGCAGTGCGGCGCGATCGCTGCGACTGGAGCGACTCGCCCGCCGAGCTGACGGCGGTCACGGAGAACTCGTAGGCGGAGGGAACGACGAGGTTGTCGATTTCGACCTCGGTCGGGGGATCCTGACCAGCCGTCGACGGCAGGACGGGATAGCTCAGGGGCGGCCCGACGGTTCCAGCCTGGTGGACGAGTACGCGGTAGCTCTCGATCGGCTCGTCGCTCTGGAGCGGGGCGTCCCACTCCACTTCTGCTTTCCCCTTCCCGTCCATCGTGGCCCGGACCCCGGTGGGCGGAAGCGGCGGGCACCCCCGCCCAAGCTCGGATCCGATGACGCTGAAGACCTGAGCGAGCTGATCGGCTTGCGCGACCTGGTAGTAGGCGCCCCCGGTCGCGTCGGCAATTTCCGCGAGCAGTAGCTCGTTCGCCGCGTCACCCAGACCCACGGTATAGATCTTTACGCCCTTCGCCGCGGCTTGCGTGGTGAGCGCGGGATCGTACGACCCGTCGCCGTCGCTCAAGAGAACCATCAGTCGGGCGGAATTGACACCTGCACCGTCGAACAGTGCCAAGCCTGCGGCGACGCCTTCGCCAATATCGGTTCCTCCGGAGGCGTCGGCCTGGTCGATCGCGTCTTTCACGACCACGAAGTCGCTCGTTAGACCCTGAAGCACTTGCGCGACGCTGTCGAAGGTGACGACGGCTGCACGGTCGCCGCTCCGGAGCGTGTCGACCAGTAGCTGAGCAGCGTCTTTCCGTAGCTCGGTCGGGTCCGTCCACGACATCGAGCCCGAGCTGTCGAGGACGAGAACGAGGTCGACCGGTGCCGCTTCGCCGCCTTCATCGAGCGGCTCGCACGCAAGGATGCTGGCTATCCAATCGATCCATTGCACTTGGTCGACAATCGCGAAGAAGGAGAAGTGCCGGACGTAAGATGTAGCGGTCGCATTGCCCTCGTCGACGACGATTTCATCGCTAGCCGGCACCCATTGCCCAGTCGCCTCGTTGAGGGTCACGATCAACGGCTGCGACGTGATCTGTGCCCGGTCGTACGGAAGAGTGACGAGTCCGCCGAGGACATCGAGCTCTGGGCCTGTTTCGATTTCCACGATTGGCCCCGCTCGTCCGCCGAGCTCAGGGACCGTCGCGGAATCCACGGCGTGGACTGTTGCATTTCCCAAGGGTCCGAAACCATAGATGACGGTGGATGCGCCGCCGATGCCTTCTACGCGGACCGATTCGAACGTGGGCGGGGTGTCGAACATGTCTTGGATGAACTGATCCGTGAGCTTCTCGGCGCGCTCCGCGCAGTCGACGCTCATATCATCCGGGTCGCAGTCGGGGCCCGGTGGGCTCGTGACGACAGGCGGCGCGCTTGGCGTCGGCGGAGCTGTGGCCGGAGGCGCCGTCGGTGGTGGGGATGGGTGCGTCGGTATGGGAGTGGACGTCGGCTCGGCTGGCGTCGGCGAGGTGGTCGGCGTTGGCGTCGGCGTTGGCGTGGGCTGAGGCTCTGCGGTCGGCGTCTCGCACTCAGAGAGCGCGTCGGCCTCTCCTGGAAGGTTTCCAGGCCCGCCTTTG
>DATADF010000225.1:0-4446 GCA_036258695.1 Actinomycetota bacterium | reverse complement strand
CCCGCGCCTCGAGCTCCCCTTCGAAACTCTTCGATACTGGTCCGGTCAGATACACGGGCGCGTCACGGTCCAGCCAACCCGCCCACGAGACCTCGAGCTCTCCTCCCGGGAGCACGACGGTCACCGTCTCCCGAGTGTCCTTTAAGACGCGCGACACGACCGCTACCGCGCACGCACCAGTCCCACAGGCGAGCGTCTCGCCCGAGCCCCGCTCCCACACGCGCATCCGGATTCGATCCGACGATTCGACGTGTGCGTATTCCACGTTCGTCCCATTTGGAAAGGCGTCGTGCGTCTCCAGGATTGGTCCCAGGGTCATCAGCCGGGGAGCCTCGACGTTCTCCACGTAGAGGACGGCGTGCGGATTGCCCATGGAGACGCAGGCCGCCTGGACCGTGTCGTTCTCGACCTGGAACGTCGCCTTGAGCGCGTCGTCCCCGTCCCACTTCACGGGTATCGCGGACGGCTCGAAGATCGGGGGCCCCATGTCGGCTCGGACCCGGCCATCGTCGAGCACATCCAGCGTCCTGATCCCGGCGCGCGTCGAGACTCGTAGCTTGGTCTTGTCCGTGAGGCCCTCGCTCCGGGCAAAGATCGCAAGGCAACGGATGCCGTTACCGCACATCTCCCCTATCGAGCCGTCCGAGTTGACGTAGTCCATGAAGAAGTCGGCATCCTCCGCGGGCGCCACGCGAATGACACCGTCGGCGCCCACGCCAAAGCGCCGGTCGCACACACGTCGAACGAACTCCGACTCCAGCTTCAAGCTATCGCCGGGGTCTGCGACGAGGACGAAGTCGTTGCCGATCCCGTGGTATTTGGCAAATCGCATGGCCTTTACGGTACCTCCAAAGTGTTTCGGTAGAACGCAATCAGCTGCGCGGTGAGATCGGGGTCGTCCGCGTCGAACCACAGGACACGCGGATCGGCTCGAAACCACGCTTCCTGGCGCTTGGCGAACTTCTTCGTCGCAGCCACAATCGCGGCGCGCAGCTCCTTATCGGAAAGCGCGCCGGACTCGGTCGCTTCATAGATCTGGCGATAGCCAAGGGCCTGGCGGGCGGTGCGGCTGGGGCCCGACGCGCGCAGCGCAGCCGCCTCGTCGAGCAGTCCCGCGTCCAGCATTTCGTCGACCCGACGTTCGATGCGCGCATAGATGTCCGCGCGCGAGCGGTTCAAGCCGGCCACGGCAAGGCGGTAGATGCTGTCGTACCGGTCGAAGTCGTAGCCGTCTGAGAATGGCTTTCCGGTGAGCTCGATGACCTCGAGCGCTCTGACGATCCTGCGCGCGTTCCCGGGCTCTATGCGTGTGGCCGCTGCGGGGTCCAGCTCGCTGAGGCGTTCGTGTAGGGCTGCCGCCCCTAACTCCTCCAACTCATCTTCAAGCCGCGCTCTCACGTCCTCGGCGCGAGGGGGAAAGTCGAGATCTTCGACGAGGGCCCTGAAATACAGGCCGGACCCTCCGACGAGAAGCGGGACTCTTCCTCGCTCGGTGATGTCGTCGATTGCGGCGCGACCGCGGGCCTGAAACTCCGCCACCGTCAGCTCCTCAGAGGGATCCTTCTCGGCAATCAGGTGATGCGGAACTCGCTGCCGCCAGTCCTGCGGTGGCTGGTCGGTTCCGATGGTCATGCCGGCGTAGATCTGCATCGAGTCGACCGAGACGATCTCGGCGCTGATGGCCTCCGCGACCTCGATCGCAACTCGGGATTTCCCCACCGCCGTCGATCCGACGAGCGCCGCAACGCGCGGTGCCATCAGCCCATGCGCGCGACGAAGTAGCCGACGCCGAAGGGATGCGCATACCCCAAGAGCTCGGCCTCCCCACTCGCGAACAGATGTCCCAACGTCGCCAGCGGGCCCGCTCCACAGGCGCCTGCTTCGTGCCATCGATCGGCGGGGATCTCCAGCAATCGACGCGGATCTTCGTTCAGGGCCGCGGCGAGTTCGGCATCGAATGTCTCACCGACGGGCCTCTCTCCTAGAGGGGCACGCGGACCGATCCCCGCCGAGCCGTGCGCGCTCGCAACTACGAATACACGCTTTTCTAGTCCCTCCAATGCCGCGGCCAGGCTCCGGCCCTCCCCCAGGGCGCGGGCGGCACCGTCCGTGGAGTCATCCCACTCGAGCGTGCACATCACCGTGGGCAGGGACGTATCCAGCAGGGCTGGGGGCACCGAGCATCCGTGATCTATCGGCTCGTCGATAAGCGGGCGGGCCCAGCGAGCGGCCAAATCTGCGGCCACTTCGGAACTCGGCGTAAAGGAGAAGTCGATGCCGGGGATGCCGAACTCCTGAAGCGATCCGGTCGGCGTCGAGTAGATCCCGGTTGTGCGACCGTGCGGAGACACGATCACCAGGACATCCGTCTCGCCGGGATCGATCTTGTCTACCGCGGTGCGAATCGCCGACGTGCTTTCGGCATGAGCCGTACCGACCCCTTGGATGAGGACCGGCGCGTGCGGAACTACGGCGCCGCCGGTAACCGTCAGTTGCAGCCGCAGGCCTGAGCCTGCACGAGCGGAAGAGCGAGCCGGATCGAAGCGCGCTGTGGCTGTGAGCCCCCTCCTACGGGGTCGCCTTCCAAAAAGTGCGGGTGCGCGGCGGTGACGCGCACCGAGCGCAGGCTTCCCTCCGGCTCGTCGCGGCCCGGAAAGTGCAGGAGTTTGTTGCCGCGCGTTCGACCGGTCAGCCTGTCGGGATCTTTCTTGGACGGACCTTCGACAAGCACTTCCTCGACGCGACCGACCATGCGGCGATTGCGCTGGTGGGATATCTCCTCCTGCAGTGCGACCAGCCGGTCGTAGCGTTCTTGCACGACGGCGCGGGGGACCTGCTCGTCGAAGTCTGCGGCTTCAGTCATCGGGCGGGGTGAGTACTGGAAGGTGTACGCGGCGTCGTATTGGGCCTCCTCGACCAGGGACAACGTGTCGGCGAAGTCCTCCTCGGTCTCGCCCGGAAAGCCCACGATGATGTCGGTCGTAACGGCGACGTCCGGAATCGCCTGTCGCACCATTTCGAGCTTTTCGAGATAACGGCTACGGGAGTAGGCGCGCTTCATCCGCTTCAGCACTCGGTCTGATCCGGCCTGCACGGGCAAGTGGATGTGCTCGCATACCGTTCGGCACTCGGCCATTGCTGCCACGGTGTCGGCGCGGAAGTCCTTGGGGTGCGGAGAGGTGAAGCGCACGCGCTGAAGGCCGTCGATCCGGTCGAGCTCGCGAAGCAGCTTGGAGAACAAAGGCGTGCCGTCGAGATCGCGCCCGTAGGAGTTCACGTTCTGGCCGAGCAGAGTGACCTCGACTACTCCATCGTCTACCAGCATCTGGACTTCCGAGGCGATGTCGCCCACCCGTCGGGAGATCTCCTTGCCGCGCACCGCCGGCACGATGCAAAACGTGCAGGAGTTGTTGCAGCCGATCGAGATCGACACCCAGGCATGCCACGAGGAGCTGCGTCGGGCCGGCAGCGCGGAGGGGAACACCTCGGTCTGCTCCAGGATCTCGAAGCTAGGGCCGTTCTCCGATTCGGCGAGCAAGCGCGGAAGGCTGGAGAGGTTGTGCGTGCCCAGCACGACGTCCACGTAGGGCGCGCGCTGCTGAATGAGGCTGCGATCTTTCTGGGCGAGGCAACCGCCGACCACGATCTTCATTTCGGGCCGGCGGTCCTTGATCGCCTTCATGTGTCCGAGGTTGCCGTACAAGCGTTGGTCCGCGTTCTCGCGGATACAACACGTGTTGAACAGCACGACGCTTGCCTCTTCGGCCTCTTCGGCGCGCATGTAGCCCTCGGCCTCGAGCATCCCCGCGAGACGTTCGGAGTCGTGCTCGTTCATCTGGCACCCGAAGGTGCGTATGAAATATGTCTTCGAGCTCATCGCGTTCGAGCGTACATCCGCCTACGCGTGCTACTTCGCGTAGGCGGAGTGACGCAACTCCCTTATTACCGTGACGCGAATCTGGCCGGGGTATTGCAACTCTTCCTCGATTTTCTTGGCCATGTCGCGTGCGATGACCTCCGCCTGCATGTCGTCGACGTCCTCCGGCTTGACCATCACGCGGACCTCGCGGCCGGCCTGCATCGCGTAAACCTTCTCGACCCCGTCGAACTCCATGCCCATCTGCTCCAGGCGCTCCAGTCGCTTGACGTAGGTCTCCAAGGTCTCGCGCCGTGCACCGGGACGCGCGCCGGAGATTGCGTCGGCGGTAACGGTGATGACGGCCTCGAGCGTGCGCTGCTCTACCTCCCCGTGGTGCGCCTCGATCGCATGGCACACCGCCGGCGACTCCTTGAGACGACGTGCGATCTCGGCGCCGATCAACGCGTGGCTACCTTCGATCTCGTGCGTGACGGCCTTGCCGATGTCGTGCAGCAGCGTGCAGCGCTTGGCGAGCTGGACGTCGTCGGTCCCGAGCTCGGACGCCACCATGCCGGCGATGTGCGCGG